>JAUQQB010000011.1 GCA_030550075.1 Chloroflexota bacterium
GGCCGTGGGGAGGGGGGATCAAGGGGGGTGGGGCCATTGGCCCACACCCTCTTATATCCTCAAAACAAATCTGGACGAAGCACTACGAACAGGAAAAGCCTTTGTTTGTAGTAGGGCACGAAGCGAAGCGGAGTGCCCGTCTAAGCGCTCACACGAAGAGAACGTCCTTACACAGGAACGGCTTCCCGCCGAATCTCCTCCGGGCTGGCAATGCGGCCCAGGATGGCGCTGGCGGCTGCAACGGCCGGGTTGGCGAGATACACTTCGCTGGTTGGATGGCCCATACGGCCGATAAAGTTGCGGTTGGTGGTGGAGACACAGCGCTCCCCAGGCCCTAACACCCCGGAGTATCCGCCCATGCAGGGGCCGCACGAGGGCAGGCCGACCACGGCGCCGGCTTCCACAAAGATATCGATGAGACCCTCTTCTAATGCCTGCCGGTAAGTCGGCCCGCTGCCCGGGATGATGATGCATCGAATCTCTGGATGCACCCGCTGGCCCCGAAGGATCCGGGCCGCCAGCCGCAGGTCCTCGATGCGCCCATTCGTGCACGAGCCGATGAACACCTGGTCGATCCGAACGTCAGTGAGCTCGCTCACGGGCCGCATGTTCGAGGGCAGATGGGGCACCGCGACCACGGGCTCCCAGTCGCTCACATGGAAATCCAGATCGATCTCATAACGGGCGTCGGGATCATCCCGATAAACGGTGAAGGGGCGCTTCGCCCGCGGGCGAACATACTCCAGGGTCTTCTCATCCACTTCTATCAACCCGGCCTTTGCCCCTGCCTCAATCGCCATATTCGTGATGGTGAATCGCCCATCCACGCTAAGGGCCTGGATCACCGGCCCGGTGAAGAACATCGCCATGTAGAGCGCCCCATCGACCCCAATGCGGCCGATGGTGTGGAGGATGAGATCCTTCGCGGTTACCCATGGCTGGAACGTCCCATGGTAGAACAGGCGCATGGTGGGAGGCACCTTGAGCCAAAGCCGGCCGGTGGCCATCGCCACGGCGGCATCGGTAGAGCCAACGCCGGTAGAGAAAGCCCCCAGGGCCCCATAGGTGCATGTATGCGAGTCTGCTCCGATGATGATCTCCCCGGGCAGCACCAGACCTTGTTCCGGCAGCACAATATGCTCAATGCCGCCGTCCCGTCCTCCCTCGAAATAGAGAATGCCCTTGCGGCGGGCCCAGTTCCGAACCGTCATGCACTGCTCAGCTGCTTTAATGTTGGGCGGGGGCACAAAGTGATCCGCTACAAAGGCCACCCGTTCCCGATTGAAAACCTCTTCAACCCCAAGTTTCTCGAACTCTCGAATGGCCAGGGCGGCCGTGATGTCGTTGGCCATCACGAAATCGACTTGGACCTCCACCAGCTCCCCTGGCTCCACGCGATCCAGTCCTGCGTGGGCGGCGATGATCTTCTCGACCATGGTCATACCCATCCGTGGACCTCCGGAGAGAAGAGGATTCGGGTGCTGGATCCTACAGATGTCTCTAAGGTCAATGAAGTCCTCTTGATAGCCTTGCCAAATCTTGCGCGGGTAGCGGCGCGCTTCTTCCTATGGAACGGGCACGGAGATTTTCTCCACCGGAGCGGTCTGGGGCACACGGCTCAACCGTAAGAGCGCGTGAAGATAAGCCTTGGCCGCTGCCACCACAATATCCGTGTCTGCGCCAAATCCGCCGGCCAGGTTGCCGGTATGAGGATCTTCCGCCTGGATGAAAACGCGCCCCATCGCGTCGCGCCCCGGGGTCACCGCGTGGACGTTGAACTCCAGCAGGCGAGCCTGTATACCCAGAGCCGTCTCAATGGCCCGATAAGCCGCATCCACCGGGCCGTTCCCGGTCCCCGTGCCCACGCGAACCTCCCCATCCGGCCCCACCAGACGGATCGTGGCGGTGGCGATCAATGGGGTGCCACAGGTCACCTGCAACGTGTCCAGTCGCCAGGCCTGCCCGCTGCTCTGGGCGAAATCCGCCATCAGCGCTTCCAGATCGAAGTCCGTCACATACTTCTTGCGATCACATAAAGCCTTGAACTGACGGAACGCCTCCTCGAAGGCATCGGGTGGCAGGTGATACCCCATCTGCTCCAGGCGGACGCGGAAGGCGTGGCGTCCGGAGTGCTTCCCCAGGACCAGACGGGATTCCGGCACTCCTACGGTCTCAGGCCGCATAATCTCGTAGGTCAGCGGGTTCTTCAGCATCCCATCCTGGTGGATACCGGCCTCATGGGCAAAAGCGTTCGCTCCCACAATGGCCTTGTTAGGCTGGACCGGGATGCCGGTGAGGGCGCTCACCAGACGGCTGGTGCGATAGATCTGGGTGGTGTCGATGTGGGTGCGCACTCCGAAGATATTCCGTCGGGTGTGGAGGGCCATGACCACTTCTTCCAAGGATGTGTTGCCCGCCCGTTCCCCAATGCCGTTCACGGTGACCTCCACCTGGCGGGCGCCGTTGCGGATGGCCGCCAGGGTGTTGGCTGTGGCCAGGCCCAGATCGTTATGGCAGTGGGCAGAGAGGATCACCCGCTCCACCCCCGGGACCCGACGGCGGATCTCCGCGAAGAGGCCGCCGAATTCCTCCGGCGTGGTATAGCCCACCGTATCCGGGATGTTCAACGTCGTCGCTCCAGCTTCCACGGCGACCGTCAGGGCCTGCATCAGGAAACCCCGATCGGAGCGCCCTGCATCCTCTGGGGAGAACTCCACATCGTCGCACAGGCGACGGGCGTAGGCCACCATCTCCCGGATGCGGGCGAGACACTCCTCACGCGTGATGCGAAGTTTGTATTGGAGGTGGATATCGGACGTTGCCAGGAAGACATGGATTCGAGGACGGGGAGCCTCCCGCACCGCCTCATAGCAGGCGTCGATATCCTCCGGGTTCGCCCGGGCCAGCCCGGCGATCACCGGCGGGCCGTTGAGACGGTCCTTCCCCAGGGGACCGATCTCCCGGGCGATCCGCCGCACGGCCTCGAAATCGCCTGGCGAGGCGATGGGGAAGCCGGCCTCGATGATGTCCACTCCCAGGCGGACCAGCTGCCGGGCGATCTCCAGCTTCTCCTCTACCGTGAGCGTGGCGCCTGGCGACTGCTCGCCGTCTCGAAGGGTGGTATCAAAAATGCGAACGACATCCTCCTCCATCGGGCCCTCCTTTTATACTTCTTTGGGGTTGATCCAGGGCATCATGGCCCGCAGGCGACGGCCCACTTCCTCAATCGGATGCTTGCGTTCCTCCTCCCGCTTGGCGTTGAACCAGGGGCGTCCCTTTGCGTTCTCCTCGATCCAGGATTCGGCGTAAGAGCCGTTGCGGATCTCCGCAAGGATCTGCTTCATCGTGTTCCGCACGTGCTCATCGATCACCCGTGGCCCGCTTACATAGTCCCCATGCTCGGCGGTATCGCTGACGGAGTAACGCATATAAGAAAGCCCACCCTGATAAATCAGATCCACGATCAACTTGAGTTCGTGCAGGCATTCGAAGTAAGCCACTTCCGGCTGGTAGCCGGCCTCCACCAGGGTCTCGAAAGCGGCCTTAATGAGATGGGTAACTCCACCGCATAGAACCGCCTGCTCGCCGAAGAGGTCGGTCTCGGTCTCCTCGGCGAAGGTGGTCTCAATCACCCCCGCCCGCGTGCAGCCCACCCCCTTGGCGTAGGCCAGGGCTGTGGCGAGGGCCTTTCCTGTGGCGTCTTGATACACGGCCACCAATCCAGGAACCCCCCCGCCTTCTTTGAAAACCTCCCGCATGCGGTGGCCGGGAGATTTGGGAGCCACCATGCTCACATCGACATCCGGTGGCGGGATGATCTGGCCGAACCGGATGTTGAAGCCGTGGGCGAACATCAGGGTCTTGCCTGGAGCTAGGTTCGGCGCTATCGCCTCCCGGTAGAGGGCCGGCTGAGCGGGATCCGGCACCAGCATCACGATGATGTCTGACTGCCGCACCGCCTCCGCGACCTCATAAACGGGAAGCCCATCGGCCTGCGCCTTTTCCCAGGACTTGCTGCCCCGGTAAAGGCCCACGCACACGTCGCAGCCACTGTCTTTAAGGTTCAGGGCGTGGGCATGGCCCTGGCTGCCATAGCCCAGAACGGCGATCCGGCGGCCGTTCAGGAGGCTGAGATCCGCATCGGCATCGTAGTAGATCCGCGCCATCGGAATACCTCCGGTTGAGGGATTTGCATCGCGGATGACTTCCGTGTCTTTCCCCCGCAGGGCCGAATGCCCCTTGGGAAATCGCGATCACGCAGCGGCCTCCACCACCCGGTCAGCCGGCGCGGCCTCGGCCTGACCCCGGACCATTGCCATAGGCCCGGAGCGAGTGACCTCCACCACGCCGAACCGCTGCAGGCGAGCGATGCAGGAATCTACCTTGTCCATCGAACCGGTCACCTCCACGATCAAGGTCTCCGGGCCCACATCGACGATCCGGGCCCGATAGAACTCTGCCAGCTGGGCGATCTCCACCCACGCTTCGGCAGGAGCCCGGACCTTCACCAGGGCCATATCCCGAACCACCAGCGGGCGCTCCCCCCAATCCTCCACAGCCCTCACGCAGAGCAGCTTCTCCAGGTTGGCCCGGACCCGCCGGGGATCCGTCTGGGCTGGATCCAGTGGAATCAGCAGGCGGAGATCCTGGGGATCTTCCGTGCGACACATGGAGATCGCGCCGACCGGAAGATGGCGTCGGCGCAGCAGATGGAACACCCGGTTCAGGCTCTCCACGGAGTTCTCAATCGTCACCGCCAGCCAGTGAGGCATTTCCACCTCCTTGATCTATGAGGGCGGCTTCCCCACCTGGCCCCCTAATGAAAACCTTGCGCCAGTTATGGGACGGCCTTCACGCCAGGGGCGATCATCATGTCGAACACGGTCATCCCAGAGGGGATCATCGGGAAGCAGTTCTCCTCTGGATCCACGAGGATATCGACCACCACCGGTCGATCCGGGATGGCCAGAGCCTGCCGGATGGCCGGCTCGACCTGATCGGGTCGCTCCGCCCGGATTCCGGCGGCACCCACCGCCTCGGCCAGACGGGCGAAGTCCGGGTTGGCTAGGTACACCGCCGAGTAGCGCCGGTTGTAGAACAGCTCCTGCCATTGGCGGACCATACCCAGATACTGGTTGTTGATGATGAAGACTTTAATCGGCAGCTGCCATTCCACGGCGGTGATGAGGGCCTGGAGGGTCATCTGGAAGGACCCGTCGCCGTTGATGTTGATCACCAAACGGTCCGGACGGCCAAACTGAGCGCCGATGGCAGCGGGCAGGCTGAAGCCCATTGTCCCCAGCCCACCGGAAGTGATACAGGTTCGCGGCTCGGTCCATGTGAAGAACTGGGCGGCCCACATCTGATGCTGGCCCACATCGAGGGTCACAATGGGCCGGTAATCCTTCGTCAGCTCGTAAATCATCTGGATGGCGAACTGGGGCTTGATGACATCCTCTCCCTGTCGGTAGCGCAGCGGGTAACGCGCCTTCCAGTCCTTGATCTGACGCCACCAGGACTCGGTATCCGGGGGACGGATTAGAGGGAGCAATGCGCGCAGGATCTGTTTGGCGTCGCCGATCAGGGCCACATCGGCCCGGCGGTTCTTGTTGATCTCCGCCGGATCGATGTCAATGTGGATGACCTTCGCATGGGGGGCGAAGGCAGAGAGCTTGCCGGTCACCCGGTCATCGAAACGGACGCCAACGGCGATGATGAGATCGGAGAAATTGATCGCAAAGTTGGCATACACGGTCCCGTGCATCCCCAGCATTTTGAGGGCGTAGGGGTGGTCCTCAGGGAAAGCTCCCAGGCCCATCAGCGTTGTGGTCACCGGGATGCGGGCCTTCTCCGCCAGCGCCTGGATCTCCGGGGCTGCGCCGGAATGGATGACCCCGCCGCCGATGTAAAGGATTGGACGCTGGGATTGGGCGATGAGATCAGCCGCCTGTCGGAGGGTTCGCTCATCCGGGAAAGGCGGGCGCGGGCGTGAAGGCCGGAAGACTTCGGGGTCTTCGAAGGCGAAATCCGCTTCGGTGAGCAGCACATCCCGAGGGAGATCCACCAGGGTGGGGCCGGGCCGTCCATCGGTGGCCAGGCGGAAGGCCATGTGAACCGCCTCAGGAGCTTGGGGGGGCGTTCTCACCAGCCAGTTGTGCTTGGTGACGGACATCGTAAGACCGATGACATCAGCTTCCTGAAACGCATCGCCGCCCATAAAGAAGGTGGGGACCTGTCCGGTGATCGCCACCACCGGGGTGGAATCCATGATGGCGTCCGTAAGGCCTGTGACCAGGTTCGTCGCCCCGGGACCGGAAGTGGTAAAGCACACCCCGGGCTTCCCGGTCGCCCGGGCGTAGCCCTCGGCCATATGGACGGCAGATTGTTCGTGGCGGACCAGGACATGGCGGAGCTGGGGGTAATCGCAGAGGGCATCATAAAGGGGCAGGGACGCGCCGCCGGGGACGCCGAAAATCACCTCCACGCCTTCGCGGACCAGGGTCTCCATCACGGCCCACGCCGTCTTCATCCGACGGCGTTCCCGTCGGAATGTGCGAGGAGCGACCTGAGTCTGGACCATCGACGCCGTTTCCATTGGATCCCTCCTTTCGACAGGCGGATAAAAAGGGAGGGGGCCTCCCGTTTGGGAGGCCCCCTCCCGATTCGCTGATGTTAAAAATGTGTGGAATATGATGTGGGCTAACCGGGGGTGGTTTCCTCCCAAACGGGTATCGCCTCTCCGAGGCGAAGGATGCCCCGAAGAATAAGGACGATAAGGATAAGGGAGAGAACCACCAGACCGAATGCCATGCGCTGCTGCTCCTACCTGCTCAGGGTTTGACGCTGTTTATAACATAGATCCAAAATTTTGTCAAGACCCTGCGGCGGGGCTTGGAAAGAGAACCGGGGGAGAGGGAAAAGGGAATGGGGTAAAAGGGCACACCGTTTACGATGTGAGCATTACTTGGGAAGGGAAGCAAAGGAATCACCGCACCGGACGAGCGACCACAATCAGGCGATGGGAGTTGCTCCATGGAGGCCAGCAAGTAACTAACGTTAATCGCTCGTCGGGAAACGGCCCGATCCAGCGGGCATTCGCCTGTCGAACCTGCAGGGGCTGGCCCCGCTCCAGAAGGATGTGCTGTTCGGCGACTTCGTAGAGGAAAACCCGGTCACGGGTATGGATCCAGATGCGATCTCCAATCCTCACATCAACCAGGCGACGGAATACGGACCCGGCGATGTTATTGTGGCCACTGAGCACCATGTTGCCGGGCATCCCCGCCTGCGCCGAGGTGGGATGCCATCCCGCCGCGTAAAGATCCGGGGCCAGCCATTCCCGATAACGACGCCCCCCGATCGAAACCACGCGGTATCCTGTCGGAACGATTGGCGCATCCAGAGCGATGGATGGAATCACCAGGCGTTCGGGGATCCCTTCAACTGGATCAGGAACAGGCTCCTGCAATCTCCTTGCTTCTATATTGTGTTCCGATGCTCCCCATCGAATCGGATCTTCGATGGCAGCTTGACCGATCCGTTCCATCGAAGCGAAAGAGATAGAGGCTTTCCGCGCTGGCGGCCTTTGCACAGCAAGGGGAATCCCTTCCCCTTCCCATGGGGAAGATGCAGCCCTGGGGATCCCACCCAGAACCAGCCCAAGACCTAAAATCCAGTAAGTGGAAGCTCTCATTCGGGCAACCTCTCGAGTTGTGGATGAGGAACGCGCTGAAGACGCGCGATCCCCAGTTACAGAGAAGGAGCTGAAGATACCCGGTTTCAGCGGTTTCTTTACCCCAGGAATCTTGAGGTAGAGGGCCGCCGAAGGCGGCCCTGCCCACCCCCCAAATATTCAAGCTCTTTCCTCCCCACGGCCCGAAAGGCCGCGGGTAGGAAAGAGGGGGAGGAGGAGCTTGCCCCTAACCGCCCAGCGATCGGGCTCCCTTTGTGATGTGCAGATCAAAACCGGGCATCTATCAGCTCGAAGGAGGAATGGGCAGCAGAACTCCTGGCATCCGCTTAAAGTTTTCATACACCTTCTGAAACCTTACAAGTATTTAAACTCGGCTTCGGTAGCGCACGCGCAACCCCAGTCCGATTCCCCCTGCGATCCAGAGAACCAGCCCTATAAGCCATGGAAGCAGAGAAGAAGACCTGTCTGCGCCGGTGCGGCCCAGCAACTCCCCATTTAAAGGCTCTGTAGGAATTGGGGTTAGATCCGCAGGGGGCGGAGCAGGTGGAGCCACTGGTGGAACAGCAGTCGGTGTTTCCGTAGGAGGCGGGCTAGGGATCAGCGTGGGTGTTGGAGGAAGTGGTGGAATCCCTGGAGGGGTTGGCGTGGGGGTCAAAGTGGGCATCGGGGAGGGAGAGGGAAAGGGAGAGGGCGAGGGTGAGGGTGACGGAGAAGGCGAAGGTGAGGGTGAGGGAGAGGGAGTCGGAGAAGGTCGCTCAGCCAGACAGAAGATATCCCATGGGTGTCCCGGCCCGATGGTCCCAAGCAAATTGGTGCCTGCCCGTGCATCTGCCTCTGTCGGATAGACCTCGAAGACCAGATCCACGTGCATCTCGAAGAAACCCTCCGGCCATGTCTCCCAGGCCGGATAGACGATTTCCAGGCGATAATCCCCACTCTGAAACACATCCCACCGCTGAACCGGCTGGCGCCCTCCGTCATCAGGGATCACGAAGTCCAACTGGACGTAACCACTTAGCCAGCGAGTGCCCACGTTGCTCAGAGCCACCACATCAGAGTCCGTCCCGGTTGGGCAGAGCATATAGGTCTGAGGAACGGTGAGCACGATATCCGCAATATCGGGATCTCCACCGTGGTCCGCTTTAATCGGCGCTGGAGCCATGTGGAGCGTGTAAAGCAAACCCAATAAGATGAGGGCTCGTCCGCATATCCTTACTTTACGGAGATGGATCATGGGGGTTCTCCTTTTTAAACAGGAACATGGGATACAGAATCTCGATAGCGCTGTGTCCATTTTTGATTTGAGGTTTTCGAGACTGGGCTAGGGGCCTTCCGTGCCCAGCTCAGCCTCGAAGGATACTTTGGCTCTTTGGGAATCCTTACAAATCCGTTAGACACAGGTTTATGCAGATCATGCCTCACTTTCCTTCTCCCTTTCCACCGCAACCCAAAGGGCCGTGGGGAGTGGGAGGAAAGAAATTTGGGGCCCGCCCGGCCCCAAAAAGCCTCAGAGGAAAAATCTGTGATTTGCCGAATTTCGGGAATGTAGGGGAGCGATTTTAGTGTGCTTCCACCCCCCAAGAGCCTTTTTCTCGTCCCCCTGCGGCTTAAAGAAAGAGAGTAGAGAGGTAAGGCTGAAGCCTCTCTGCATTCCGAGATAGAAGTTACGTAGTTGATTCCCAGTGGGGAGTTGGGGAGAGGGGGTGCGATTCCACCCTGTCCTTCGGGCTCTCAACCGTGTAACCCCTATCTAAGAGCAAACACTTCCTTTTTAGCTATGTGGAGTTGGAATTTGGTAAAAATAGGGTTGGGAGAGGGGATCTTGGGGAATTCATGAAAAGTTTGAGCAGGCGTCAGAAGTTCCGGTGTCGACTCCTCCCTGAATCAAAAAATGGACAAAGCTTCAGTTCCTCTCGAACCAGGTGCAGGATCTATCCCCATCCGCCCCTTTATTAGCTACCTCTGAAAACGCGCCCACCAGCGCGGAAGTGTCTCCCCTACCGGTCCGCGCCAGACTTCATAAGCAAGAGGCGTGAGAGGAGTGTCCTCGAGATTGAACTCAATGACAAGCGCCCCATGAACGCGAGCTAAGCGTGGAAGGCTGGCCGCCGGCTCTACGATCCCTGAGGTGCCGATCACTAAGAAGATCTCCGCCCCCTGGGCCGCTTTCACAGCATGCTGCCATAACACGGGGGGGAGTGGCTCCCCGAACCAGACCACATCCGGGCGGAGCAACCCCCCACAGGTGGAACAACGAGGCGGGATCTCCGGCAAGGGAACTCGATGGTCCTCCCAGGCTCGCCCTTCCTGGATGCATCGCACGCGCCAGAGATTGCCGTGCAACTCGATGACCCGGCGGCTGCCGGCTCGTTGATGCAGGCCATCTACATTCTGGGTGATGAGGAGGAAGCCTGGCAGGACTGCTTCCATGTCGGCCAGCGTCCGATGGGCGGGGTTTGGCTCCGCGCGGGCGATCACCTCCCGGCGCCATGCATACCACTCCCAGACCCGGGATGGATCACGGGTGAAGGCCTCGGGCGTTGCCAGCTCCTCCGGGCGATACCGTCCCCAAAGGCCATCAGGCCCTCGAAAGGTCGGCACTCCGCTTTCCGCGGAGATCCCAGCCCCTGTCAATGCAACTACTCGTGGTTCGGATTTTGCGGGGTTCTTCATCTCTTCACCCCGCGAGAGCGCTGTGGTTTCGTTAACTTCAGGAGAAGGTCATCAAACCGGATCTGTCTGCGGATTCAGAAGTCATTCCTTTCCTTTAATTAATGCGGCAATCGCCTCCCGCGGGTTTGAACCACTGCCCTCAGCAAGCCGATATTGCGGATCAAAATCACCAGCATCACCGCGAAAGCCGTCGCCAGTCGCTCCGGGGGGACCTTCCACAGAAGCATCAGGATTAAGCCAAGGGGAAGAGCAATGATGCCCACGCTGGGAAGCCAGCGGAAGCGATAGGCCGCCAGAGCGCCCAGCACATACGCGGGGATCACTTCCCGAAAGGCCAGGACGAACAGCGCTCCCGTTGCCGGCCCCAATCCCCGCCCGCCTCGATCCAGACGGATGACCTTATAAAACGGCCAGCAATGGCCGATGACCGGGGCGATAGCGACCGCGGTGAGCTCCGGCAGGCTGAGCCCTAACCGGAGCGCGATCCAGGTAGGGACCGCGCCCTTTCCCAGGTCAAACAGGATCGTAATGAGGCCGGCCGCCGGCCCGGCCAGACGCCATGCTCCTCCGCCCCCCGGGTTGTCCTCGAACTCATGGGGACTGTGACCGGTCTTCCATCGCACAAAAATCTCCGCTGGGAGAACTGAGCCCACCAGATACGCCACGAAAGCCAGCCAGAACCCCATGGCTCCTCCCTCCCTCCTCCTGCTTCTATCTTTATCTTAACCCCCTTCATCCGAAAACCAATGATCGCTCCGCAGCAGGGAACCCGGTGAAGAAGGCTGGAAGGAGGGGCTTGGGGGCGGGGAAGGCCGCCGAAGGCGGCCAGAAGACTTTGGCTTCTATATCTATGGGGATGATCGGAAAGGCAAAACGCGCACCGAATCCGGGCCCAGGATGCTCTCCAGGCGGGCCAGCAACTCTGGGGAATATGTGGTGCCATGCCGGGGGAACCGCAGACGCACTTGTCGCCGGTCTGGATACACGACCACCACGCTGAACGAATCCGGGCCCGGCCGCTCCATCAGCACCCGATGAACTTCCTGGAGACGATGAAGATCCTCTTCCAGCTGTTCGGTTCGATAGAAATAAACGAGAATATGCCGCGATGGAGCTCTCGGGCCTGAGGAAGCGGGTGGCTCCTCGGGGGGTGTTTCCCCTTTCGCCGAGCCAGGGGACTCTGAGGGCGAGCCTTCCAGATCTGAAGCATGCATCGCCTTCCCCGCGCTTTCTGAAGGCACTACACGAATTCGCGCAGCGCCTTGATATGGAAGCCTGTTTAGATCCCCCGAAGAGGGTGCGGCCTCGACACGGGGACCAGAGGGATGAGGCGCAGCGTCCTCAACCCCAGCTCTCTCAGAGGGCGCACCCTGAATTTCGCTCTTGCTGGCTGAATGATTCTGATCTTGAGAATAGGCACCACACGAATTCGTGTCGTACCTTTCTTGAGAAGGGGCACGTTGCAACATGCCTTCACTGGGGATCGGGCTCGCCGGGGTCTTGCTTTCCTCCAGGATCGTCCTCCCAGCGAAAGGCGGCTCCTCCATGTCCTCCCACGGCACGGTGAAGGCTCCTTCCTCCCGGGGATCCTCCAGCGGCCGCATGAGCGTGTCCTGATCCCGCAGATCCTCCGCCACGACCCGGGGTTCGCGCCCGCCCGCCTCTGCCCGGCCCACGACGATCAGGATCGCCTCCGGGCGCGCCAAGTTCCCCTTCTGTTTCCAGAGCCGCGGGAAAATCACCACCTCCACCATCCCATGGATGTCCTCCATGGACATGTAGGCCATCGTCTCGCCGGTCCGCGTGGTGGTGGTTCGCACCGTCCGCACGATGCCCGCCAGCTTCACGATCTGGCCATGCGTCTCCTCGCTCAGATCCGTGGTGGTATGCGTGATGAGCTGTTGCAACAGAGGCCATTGTCGGGTGAGCGGGGTCTCTGAGAGATATGTGCCAACGAGATCCTTCTCCCATTCCAGGATCTGGGTTTCCTCGACTTCTGGAAGCGCAGGGGGCGAACCGATCAGCGAGGCCGCCTCCACGGATACGCCGCTCAGCTCGAAAAGGCTGAGCATCCCCTGCTGACGCTCCCGATGGTAGCGGGCGCTGGCCTCCATCAGGCGATCCAGGATCTCCAGGAGCTGTGCCCGGTTCCCAAAGCCCCCCAGGGCCCCTGTTTTGATCAGCGCTTCCATGGCCCGCCGGCCGATCTCCTTCAGATCCACTCGCCGGGCCAAATCGTCCAGATCCCGGAACGGGCCGCTCTCCTGACGAGCAGCCAGGATACGGGCGACCGCCCCTTCTCCCACATTCTTCACCGCCGCCAGCCCGAACCGGATGGCCTCCTTTCCATCAGGCACCCGCTCGATGGTGAACGTCGCCTCGCTCCGGTTAATGTCCGGCGACAGGACCGGGATCCCCAGCCGTCGGCATTCCGCCACATAAAGGCCGATCTTCTCCGTCTTGTCCCGGTCCACCGTCATCAGGGCACACAGATACTCCGCCGGGTATTTCGCCTTCAAGTAGGCGGTCTGAACGGTGATCACCGCATAAGAGGCGGCGTGGGCAGCGTTAAAGCCGTAGCGGGCGAAGAATTCGATGTCCCCCCAGATCGCCTCGGCGATCTCCGGCGGGATGCCATTGCGGACACAGCCTTCGAGGAATTTCGCCCGCTGCTTCGGGAAGGCTTCGCCCTTCTTCTTGGCCACCACCTTGCGCAGCTCATCCGCCTCCGAGGGCGTGTAGCCGGCCAGGTCGATGGCCACGCGCATGATTTGCTCCTGGTAAACCAGGATGCCCATGGTGCGCTGGAGGATCGGCTCCAGTCGAGGGTGGCGGTATTCGATGCGCTCCTGGCCGCGCATGCGACGAATGTAATTGGGGATATACTCCAGCGGGCCCGGGCGATACAGGGCCAGGGCGTCCATCACGTGGGAGAAGGCGCGAGGCTTGAGATCCCGCATCATCCGGCTGAACCCGCGGCCTTCCACCTGGAACACTCCCACGGTCTCGCCTCGACCCAGCAGGGCATAGGCCTCCGGCGCATCCGTGGGGATGGTCTCCAGATCCAGTTGGACGCCGTGTCGGCGGGCCACCAGATCACAGGTCTCCCGCATCACCGTGAGGGTGGAGAGGCCCAGGAAGTCGATCTTGAGCAACCCCAGCGCCTCCAGGGCCTCCATATCGAACTGGGTGACCGGCAGGAGGGCCTCCCCTTCCCCGTTCCCCTCGCCGTTTTCCTCCCGGGCACTTCCTTTCACGCCGGTGGGCCGATGCAGCGGGACATAGTCCACCAGCGGTCGATCGGCGATCACCACGCCGGCGGCGTGGGTTCCGGCATGGCGCACGGTTCCTTCCAGCTGCATCGCCAGATCCAGCAATTCCCGGATGTAATCCTTCTCCTCATACAGGCGGCGGAGCTCCCGCCCTTCCTCATTGGAGGGATCCAGGAGATCGCGGATCGAAACCTCCTTGCCGGGGATGGCCGGGATGAGCCGGGCCACGCGATCCACCTCCGGCAGCGGGAGATCCAGCGCCCGCCCCACATCCCGGACGGCCGCGCGGGCCTTCATCGTTCCGAAGGTGATGATCTGGGCCACTCGATCCGCCCCGTAACGGCTCACCGCGTAGCGGATCATCTCATCCCGTCGGTCGTCCGGGAAATCGATGTCGATATCCGGCATCGACACGCGGGCTGGGTTCAGGAAACGCTCGAAAATCAGGTCCAGCTCAATGGGATCCACCCGAGTGATCCCCAGGCAGTAAGCGACCAGGCTCCCCGCGCCGGAGCCCCGCACATTCCACCAGATCCCCCGCTCCCGGGCGTAGCGGATGAGGTCCCACACAATCAGAAAGTAGGTGTCAAACCCCATCCGATGGATGATCTCCAGCTCATCGTCCAGTCGTTCCCGATAGCCGGGTTTAGGCTGGGGGAAGCGCGCCCGGAAGCCTTCCTCGGCCAGATGGCGGAGATATGCGGCGGGGTCCGGGAACCCCGGCGGGGGTTCAAACCGGGGCAGGCGATGTCGGCCCAGCTCCAGGGTCAGCGAACACATCTCCGCGATCCGAAGCGTGTTGGCCAGGGCTTCGGGAATCTCCGCGAAGAGCGCTCGCATCTCCTCCGGGGAGCGAAGGTAGTAGGTCTGATCGCTCATCTTCATCCGGCCGGGCTCTTTCAGGCGTTTCCCGGTCTGGATGCACAGCAGGACATCCTGGAGCCCAGCGTCCTCCGGGCGGACGTAATGGGCATCATTGGTGGCGACCAGGGGGAGGTTCAGGCGTCGGGAGAGCGTCAGCAGGCCGCGCTGGATGTTCGCCAGCTCCGGGACCCCCGGGTGGGATTGCAGTTCCAGGAAGAAGCGGCCGGGGAAACGTTCGGCGAACCAGGCGGCAACGGCCTCGGCTTCTTCCACCCGCCCCTGAGCCAGCAATCGGGGGATCTCCGCCGAGGGGCATCCGGAGAGGGCGATCAGTCCCTCTGCATGGCGTTCCAGCAGGGCCTTGTCGATGCGCGGCTTATAGTAGAAACCCTCTAACTGGGCGATGGTGGCCAGCCGGATCAGGTTGCGCCACCCGGTCTCATCCATCGCCAGGAGGGTGAGGTGATGCAGGCTTCGATCATCCGGCTCCCGATCCTGGATCGTGCGGCGGGCCAGATAGGCTTCCATCCCCAGGATCGGGCGGATCCCCGCTTCCTGGGCTTTCTGATAAAACGCGACGGCCCCATACAGGACGCCGTGATCTGTCAGGGCGATCGCGGGCATGCCCATCTCGACCGCCCGGCGGACCAGGTCGTCGAGTCGGCTGAGGCCATCCAGCAAAGAATATTCGCTGTGGACGTGCAGGTGGACGAACGACATGAGGCCCTTCGCGCTGATCCAGCCAGGGTGAAGGGAAGAGGCGATGCCACTTTACAGTTCACTTATACCACTGTTCCCCGGAGGAGGGGAGCCCTGAGGGTTTGCTTTAACTTTCGCTGGCAAGGGCGTCTCCCAGCGCGCCGAGGGTGCAGGTCTTCTGGCTCAGTCAAAGGATTCGGTGGAATTGCTGTAGACCTGTTGCGCGATTACGGCGGGAGGGTTTTGGATCTCTCTTCCCACGGCCTGAAGGGCTGTGGAAAAGGAGATTCAGGGGGTAGGGCCATAGGGTCTTTCCTGTTCGTAGTCGGGCACGCAAGTGCCTGTTCTCTTTTTGTGAACGCTTAGACGGGCACTCCGCTTCGCTTCGTGCCCGACTACAAACAAAGGGCTTTTCCCGTTCGTAGTCGGGCACGCAAGTGCCCGTTCTCTTTTTGTGAACGCTTAGACGGGCACTCCGCTTCGCTTCGTGCCCGACTACAAACAGGGGCCTTTTATGGTTTCATGAAGCCTGGGGGTTTGCCCCTTTCGATGCTCGCATCTCTGACGCGCCTCCGGGAGATCCTCGGGGGCGCGGGATGGAGAAACTGAACGAGGAGCCCCGCCCTGGGGTGCTCTCGACCCAGATCCGCCCCCCATGGGCTTCCACGATTGCCCGGGCCAGATACAACCCCAATCCGGTCCCTGGGGTCTGTCGTGTCCGGGCCGCGCTGGCCCGATAGAACCGCTCGAAGATCCGCTCTTGCTCTTCCGGCGGGATTCCGATCCCCTCATCGGTGACCGTGACGATCACCTCCCGCGGCATCGCACGTCCGGAGATTCGGATGGTTCCCCCCTGGGGGGAATACTTGATGGCGTTGCTCACCAGGTTCGCCAGCACCTGCTCCAGCCGGCGAGGGTCGCCCTGAATCAGCGGGAAATCCCGGGGGAAATCCACCACAATGAAGTGCCGGTCCGTCTGCGGGCGGAATCGATCCGCCACCCGCTCCGCCAGCTCGTCCAGCGCCACTTCCACAAATTGCAATTCCAGAGCCCCGGCCTGCAACCGGGAGGCATCCAGGAGGTTATCGATCAGCTGCGTCAACCGATCTGCTTCCTCTTCGATGATCGCGGCGATCTGTCGCACCATCCCCGCATCCCATGTGGCATCCTCCCGCCGCAACGTCCCGGCGTATCCCTTAATAATCGAGACGGGTGTCTTGAGCTCGTGGGAGATGATCGAGATGAACGTGGATTTCAACTCCTCGGCCTCGCGGATGCGCGTCATATCCCGAACCACGCCGATGATGTTCACCAGACGGCCCGTGCGGTCCAGAAGAGGGGAGTATGTAATCCCCACCGCCACCCGCCCCCCGTCGCGTCGGATCAGATCCCCCTCCACATAGATCGGCTTGTCCCCGGCCAGAGGCCAACCCCCAGCCTCCGCCTCCGCCAGGGTCATGCCGGAGCGACGGGGATTGAGGATCACTACCTCATCGTGGGGGCGGCCGAGGGCTTCGGCGGGGGACCGTCCGGTCAGACGGGCCATCGCCCGGTTGAAGACCTGGATGCGATGGGCAGGATCGAGGATGATCACCCCATCGGCGGTGGCCTCGATGATTGCTTCCAGCCGTCGTTTCTCTGTCGCCAGTTGCTGATACAGCTTGGCGTTATGGACCGCGATGGCGGCCTGATCGGCGAAGGCGCGCAGGACCAGCCGGTCATCATAGGTGAACGCGGTTCCAAAGGTGCGGAAAACCACCAGGAGGCCCAGGAGATCCTCCCCCACCATCAGCGGAAGGGCCACGGCTTGCTGGGCTTCTACGCGGAGCCAGCGGGCGATCTGGGTGAGCACCCGTTCCACTTCCACTCGCCCCCAGGCCTCCGGATACGCGGGGAGTTGGGCCAGCAGGGCATCCAGCTCTTCCCAGCGAGTTTCCGGCAAACCATAGGCGGCGCGGATGGCGAAGGCATCCTCTTCTCGCAGCGCGATGAATGCCACCTGCCCGGCCAGTATCTCCGCTGCTGCCTCAACCACCAGCCGCAACACCGCGTCCAGATCCAGCTGTGCCGTGATCGCCCGGGTGATCTCCAGGAGATAATCTCGCTGTCGAACCCGAAAATCCGTCAGCATCCCTGGCGCTCCTGTTCCTGGGCCGACCCTCATCCTATGCGTTCCCTCTTCTTCATTATACGTTTCTTTTCCCTCCTCAACCCCCCTTCAGTTTATAGAGGGAGAAAAAAGAGGATGCCCATAAGACCGGGTTTAGCAAGTCGGCGGAAGCCCCTGTCTGTTGACGAAAGACCCGTATCCCGGATAGAATATGTGAGCGGTTGTTTCAGAAGATTCCAGGCCCAGGAGGTGCATCCTTGCCAAACACAAAATCCGCGTTGAAAGAGTTGCGGAAGTCGGAGCGGCGGCGACAACGGAATCGTATGATTCGCACACGGGCTCGCACGTTTGTGAAGTATGCCCGTCAGGCGATCGCCCAGGCGGACCTGGAAGCGGCGAGGAAGGCCATCCAGGAGGCTTGTCGGGAGCTGGACCAGGCGGCTCGCAAGGGGGTAATCCACAAGAACACCGCCGCCCGCCTTAAATCCCGCCTGATGCAACAGTTCAACCGAACCTTCCGCCCGGTTCAGGTGACGGTGTCAGCCTGAAATGCCCGGATGATTCGGAGAAACGGGGTAACGATTCAGCCATCCTCGCGCAGCGCCATACGGATATGGGGGTTTCACTCAGGTTTTCTTCTGGGGGCTTTGGGGGCCGAGCCGCGCGCCAAAGGCGCGC
>JAUQQB010000366.1 GCA_030550075.1 Chloroflexota bacterium
TGCAGGTGCTGCGCCATCTCATGCGCGCCCATGCCCGGGCCTATCACGCCATCCACGAAATCCAGCCGGAGGCCCAGGTTGGGGTCGCCCATAACATGGTGGTTTTCGAGCCAGCCCGCCCCGCCTCCCCCCTGGATCGTATGATCGCCCGCCTGCACGATCGCATGTTCAACCGCCTGGTCCTGGATGCAATGGTGGCCGGACGGGAGCCGGGGGTCTTCTCTTTCCGCACCCTGGCGATGCTCCGCGGGACCTGCGACTTCATCGGGCTGAATTATTACACCCGACGCTTCTCCGCTTTCGATCGGCGCTCCCCGGCCACGCTGTTCGGACGCACTTTCCTGAACCCCCAGGGCGAGATCAGCGACGGAGAATATGGGGAGGTCTTCCCTGAAGGCCTCTACCGCTTGCTGAAGCGCCTCGCCCGCTTCGGCAAGCCGATTTACGTCACCGAGAACGGGATCCCCGACGCCGACGACGATCAGCGCCCCCGCTTCCTGGTCCGTCATCTCCATGCGATGTGGCGGGCGATCCAGCAAAACGTCCCGGTGAAGGGCTATTTCCACTGGTCCCTGGTGGATAACTTCGAATGGGCGGAGGGGTGGACGCTGCGGTTCGGGCTGATCGAAGTGGATCCAGAGACCCAGGCGCGGCGGCCCCGGCCCAGCGCCAAGCTTTACGCGGAAGTGTGCCGGGCCAACGCCCTCACTTCGGAAACGATCGCCCGCTATACACCGGAGCTGATGAAGGAGATGTTTGGGATCGAATAAGTGGTTTGTAGGGCAACTGCTATAGCAGTTGCCCTACAAACATATACGGCCATTCCCGCCAATCCTCCACGAGGCCGGCTTTGACTGGGTTGTTGACGATATACGCCAGGATGCGTTCGTACTCTCGTTCATCCCGCACCACATGATCGTAACTTTCATGTTGCCAGAAAGAACCCCTGCGGCGTAGAATACGGTTGCACAGGGCGCCGCTCTTGCCCTTGAGTAATCGCATGGCATGGCTGAGAGCGGTATAATGCTTCCCGTCCCGACGAGATGTGGGCTCCGGAATATCTTGCAGGTCTATTAGCAGGTGAGCATGATTGCTCATTAAGCAGAAAGCATGTAGATGGTAATACGTTGGGTCCAGCTCATGAATGCAATCCATAACGACGCGAGCGCATTCCGGATGAGATAACCAGTGTGGGCCGTGCAACGCTCGGTCTAGCAGGGTATCTATGCGGGCGAAATGACGCTTTTGCTCCTGATAGCGAGCAGAGGCCAGGGCAGCCCCGCCAAGGCTCTGCTCCAGGCGACGCAGTTTGGCTTCATGCTCTGTCTGCAAACGCCGGATTACCTCCTGCGGCAGGCTTCCCGCCAGCCGCAGCGTAATAAAGAAAGTGGCGTTCGGCAGATGCCAGTGAGGAAGATGGCGCTTGAAGAATGCAGCCACGGTTTCACCCCGCAGGGAAGCTGCTACAGCAGTTGCCCATATTGTAGGACAACTGCTCAAGCAGTTGTCCTACTTTCCGGATGGCTTAGTAAGTAGGGCAACTGCTATAGCAGTTGCCCTACACGCCAACGCCCTGGGAGGTGGACCATGGCCCGAACCCATCTGTTCCCACCGGATCGCGTCCACTACGTGTGGAACCATGCGCTTCCCCCAGTTCTGGAGATCGACCCTGGCGACACCGTGATCTATGAGCTGCGGGACGTCACGGACAACCAGATTACCCCCACCTCAACCGCGGAGGCCCTCACCCGCCTGGATTGGAGCCGGATCTATCCGCTGGCCGGCCCGCTCTACGTCAAGGGAGCTCAACCCGGAGACGCGCTGGAAGTGGAGATCGTGGACCTCCACCCGAAAGGCTGGGGGTGGACCGGGATCATCCCCGGCTTCGGGCTCCTGGCGGAGGAGTTCGAACAGCCCTATCTCAAGATCTGGGATCTGTCGCCCGGAGATCACACCTTTTTCCGTGAGGACATCTGCATCCCCCTGGACCCCTTCTGCGGCACGATGGGCGTGGCGCCGCGGGAGCCCGGCGAGCACCCGGTGATGCCTCCCGGCCCCTTCGGCGGGAACATGGATATCCGCCACCTCACGAAGGGGACTCGCCTCTTCCTTCCAGTACAGGTGGAGGGGGCTCTGTTCTCGGTCGGGGACGCCCACGCCGCACAGGGGGACGGGGAGATCTGCGTCACGGCCATCGAGGCCCCCATGTATGCGGTCCTCCGCTTCCACCTTCATAAAGGGCGCGCCATCGAAGAGCCCCAGTTTCTTTGCCCCAGGCCGCTGACCGCCAAATACGATGAGAAAGGTTATTACGCCACCACCGGCATCGCCCCGGATCTCATGGTGGCCGCGAAGAAGGCAGTCCGCTACATGGTCGATCACATCGCTCAAACCTACCGGATGAGCCGGGAGGACGCTTACCTCCTGGCCAGCGTGGTGGTGGACCTGAAGATCAGCGAGGTGGTGGATAAGCCCAACTGGATCGTCACCGCCTATCTCCCCCTCAGCATCTTCCGATAGGAGTTACGCAGTTGAAAGCTCTAAAGGTGGGACGGAATGGCCCCACCCCCCTTTCTCCCCCCCTCCCCACGGCCCTTGGGGCCGTGGGGAGGGGGGAGAAAAATCCTTGCCCCCATGGGAAACGAACTGCGTAAGTCCTATTCCGATAAGCGACGATGGGAATGGAACATCCGGAGCCGGATCGGGCCGCTCGGGTGGGCATGGAATTGAAAAGGCGGGGGTGGCGGCTGGCGGTCGCGGAATCATGCACCGGAGGCCTGCTCGGCCACCGCCTGACCAGCATCCCGGGCAGCTCCGCCTACTTCCTCGGGGGCGTGATCGCCTACCGGAACGAGATCAAGGCTCGCATCCTGAACGTCCGCGAAGAGACGCTGGCCCGGTTCGGCGCCATCAGCGCGGAGGCCGCCCGGGAGATGGCCGAAGGGGTCCGCCGCCTGTTCCAGGCGGATCTCGCCCTCGCCATCACCGGCGTCGCGGGCCCGGATCCCGAAGAGGGCAAGCCGGTGGGGGAGATCTACATCGCCCTGGCCAGCCCGCATGGGATCTGGACCCGTCGGATCGCCGGCGGGCCGGATCGCCAGGAGAACAAGGCGCTGGCGGTCGAAGCCGCGCTGGAGCTTCTGGAGGCGGTCCTAAGGGGAAGCTTTCCCCCGGAAGACAGGGGGCCATAACCTCCTGGGCCGCAGGCTTCACCCACGCCCCGGGAAGTTCTGCCTTGCTACCTGCATCATCACGGGGCGCCTTCAGCGCGCCCGACAGCCCAAAGGAGTTCCCAGGGAGGATCGGCCGAGATGTTCCGCTATGCCGTCATTGGCGCCGGGATGCAGGGCACCGCAGCGGCCTACGATCTGGCCCGCTTCGGGAACGCCGAGGAAATCCGGATCGCGGATCGCGATCCGGCGCGCGCGGAGAGCGCCGCGCAGCGTCTGAACCGCCTGCTGGGGCGATCCCTCGTTCGCCCGGCCGTCCTCGACGTGCGGGATGAGCAGGCCGTCGTCGATTTCCTCCGCCCGATGAACGCCGCGATCAGCGCTGTCCCCTATCGGTTCAATCCGCTCCTGGCCCGGGCCGCGATCGAGGCCCGGACCTCTTTGTGCGACCTGGGAGGGCACACGCCAACGACCTGGGAGATCCTCGCCATGGACGAGGCGGCCCGGGAGGCGGGGATTTCCCTCATCCCGGATTGCGGGCTGATGCCCGGCCTGGGGAACACCCTGGC
>JAUQQB010000367.1 GCA_030550075.1 Chloroflexota bacterium
TCGGCGCCCGGCTCGCCCCCAAAATGCTTTTGATCTCCTCTCCCCACGGCCCTTGGGGCCATGGGGAGAGGAGATCCAGGGAGTGGGACCGTTGGCCTTTCCCATTCCATGTCCTCATACGGAATGATAGATCGAACAAGAAAGCAGGAGGCCGGTATGAGTCAAGTAACCTATGAGCAACTGATTGAGAAATGTGTCGAGTGGGCCGGGCCCCGCCCCGATATTCATGCGGTGATGCTGCTGGGCTCCCGAGCGCGGACCGATCACCCAGCGGATGAGTGGTCGGATGTGGACATCGCCCTGGTTGTTGCCAATCCTCAACCCTATCTGAAGAGTGCCGACTGGCTGATGAGCTTCGGTGAGTTCTGGATCACGTTTGTCGAACCGACGGCGACGGCGAACGAGATGGAACGCCGTGTCTTATTTGCGGGTGGCCTTGACGCCGATTTTTCGTTCATCCCTTATGCGAAGGTCAACGAAATGATGCGGCGCGGCGTGCCGCCTGATGTCGCCGAGATGTTCCATCGTGGTTGGCGTGTGCTTGTGGACAAGATCAACCTGGAAACCTATCTGCGCCAGCTGCCCGTGTCACGACGTGCGTTCCAGCCGCCCTCCCAGGCCGAATTTCTCGAAGTCGGCAACGATTTCTGGTATCACGCTGTGTTTGCGGCAAAGAAACTGCGTCGGGGGGAGTTGTGGGTGGCCAAAGCGTGTTGCGATGACCACATGAAGCGCCGGTTACTGATGGCGATAGAACTTCACGCCAGGGTATTCCACGATGCAGATTACGACACCTGGCACGGTGGGCGCTTCCTGGAGCAGTGGGCAGACCCGCGCATTCTCGCTGGGCTGCGCGAGGCTTTTGCCCACTATGATGAGGACGACCTCTGGCGCGCTCTCCTGGCGACGATGGATCTCTTTCGCTGGGTGACCAAAGAGATCGCTGAGTGTCTGGGATATCTCTATCCCCCCAGCGTTGACGAGTATGCGACACGGCTTGTTTGGACTCTTGCCTCACAACGACACCGGGGGGATCCGCTATGAGACAGTGGCTTCTCCGGGTTCTCTGGGGCATGGCGGGGATCATCGCCGTGCTTACGCCCGTCTGATTAGGAGCGTAAGAACCAATGATGCGAGTTCAGGTTCAGAGCAGGGTGGAAGCAGATAACCTTTCCTACAGCCCAAGGAGCCGTGGGAAGGGGAAAAATCTAGGCCCATATCAGTTTTGGGGCGAAGGGGCATCCCGGATTACCGAGATGATGGCCCTGGGATCGAGACCCAGTTCCAGGGAAGCCGTCGATCATTCCCCCCGTAGGGGCGAAAAATTTTTCGCCCGGCGAAATCTTTCGGTTCCGACGGTTTTTCGGGTGAAGCGGCATCCCCCTCGGATTCCAGGGCTGATGGGTCTGGGATGGTGTGAACCTGGGTGCCCGTCGTGACAGGGTGGACGGGATCCAGGCCATCCGCCTTGCTGGGCAACCAGGAAATGGTTAACTGCACATGTAACGATTCAGCCCCCATCCCCCTGCCTCCTCCTATCTTCTGAAAGCGGGAGAAGGGAGAGGGAATCCAGCGGGGATTGTTCGAACAGGCCTTAAATCAGACCTCGTCGGATCGCAAACTGAACCAGCTCCGCCCGATTCTTCAGGCCCAACTTGCGCATTAAATTGGTCCGATGGAAATCCACCGTCTTCACGCTGATGAACAGCGTCTGGGCGATCTCCTGATAGCTCTTCCCCTGCGCCAGCAGGACCAGGATCTCCCGTTCCCGTTCCGTCAGGGTATCCAGCGGATCCGCCGGGCCCTCGCCGGAGCGCCGGACCTCCTCCACCAGCAAATCCGCCAGCCGGGGATCGATATAAGTCTCCCCGGCGTAAACCGCGCGGATGGCCCGGACCAGAGTATCGTCGGGCGCCCGCTTGAGCACATATCCGGCCGCCCCTGCCCGGAGAGCGGGCAGCACATATTCCCGGTTTTCATGCTGGCTGAGCACCAGAACCCGCGTCTGAGGGGCAATCCGGCGGATCTCATGGGTGGCCGCCAAGCCGTCCATGCCCGGCATCGCCAGATCCATGAGGATCACATCGGGCTGCAGATGGCGTGCCTGAAGGATCGCCTCATGGCCGTCCGCCGCCTCCCCCACCACCTCAAAGTCCGGATGGAGCTGAAGCAAAGCCCGGATGCCTGCCCGCACAATGGCATGATCATCCGCAATCAGGATCCGGATTCCCATCCCTCCGCCCTCCACGGCAGATAAACACACAACCGGGTCCCCTGGCCGGGCGCGCTCTCAATCGTCAGCTTTCCGCCCAGCAGGGTCGCTCGCTCCTGCATCCCCAGCAACCCCCATCCGCGACGGAGCCCCTCCTCTGCCTGGATGTCCGACCAGCGGAAGCCAACCCCGTTGTCCATAATCTCCATCCCGGCCCATCCGTCTTCCACCCACAGGCGGATCCGCACCTCCGTCGCCTCGGCATGCTTGCAAATGTTCGTGATCGCCTCCTGCCCGATGCGAAACAGCGCGGTCTCTATCTCAGGGGACAACCGCGGGAGAGCATCCGGGATCTCGAAAATCACCCGGATGCCCCGCGACTCCAGGCGGTCCCGCGCATACCATTTCAGAGCCTGCACCAGTCCCAGATCATCCAGTAAGGTCGGACGAAGGTCGTAAATGATGTCCTGGAGCTCTTTGATGGCATCGCTTGCGGAAACCTTCAGGCGATCCAGCAGTCGGGGGACCTCCTCAGGGGACTGTGTGAGGGCCGCGCTGATGGCGTTTAACCCGAAGACCAGCGCGCTCATGGACTGGCCGATTCCATCGTGGAGTTCCCGGGCGATCCGGAGACGCTCTTCCTCCTGCGCCCGCATCAGACGGGTCAGCAACTCCCCGCGGATCTGCTCCTTCCGGCGCAGCTCTTCCCAGAGGCGGGTATTCTCCAGGGCTACCCCGATCTGCTGGCCGATGGTCATCAACAGCGTCATCTCCGCCTGATCGAAGATCCGGGGGTCCTCTGCTGCCACCGCCAGCACGCCCTGAATACGTCCCCGCACCGGAATCGGCACCGTCGCATGGCAGGTCAGCGGGCGCTCCCGCGCGGAACGGATCCGCCGCACAGCACATCGGGACTCCATCGGGCCTACGATAACCGGCTGCCCATCCACAAGCGCCTGCCCGCACCGGCATTCGGGGAAGTTGAACAGTCCCTCCACCTCCTCGCCCTGCTCAGGGGTCAGGCCATAATAGGCAGCCAGCCGGGGTTGCCCCGAATCCTCCAGCACGAAGATCCAGCCCACCTGAAGCTCGAGGGCGTTCAGAGCCTGGCGCAAAGCCCGATCGAGCATGCGTGATGAAGGCATCGGTTCGCTGATGGCAGAGGCGATGGCATTCAAAGTCATCAGCTCGCGGTTGCGGCGTCGAAGCTCCTCCTCCCGGGCCTTGCGCTCGGTGATGTCTCGAACGAACCAGGCCAGCACCCAGCGCCTCTGGTAACAGATCCGCGCCCCGGTGGTCTCCAGAACGTGCGCCCGCCCATCCCGGTCGATCACCCGGAGCTCCACGAGGCGCTCCGCCCCATTTTTCCGAATTGCGTCCCATAATTGACGGGCATCTCCCAGGGCATTGGGCGGCAGGACGCTGGCCACGTTCAATCCGATCAAATCTCCCGGCTCAAACCCTAGCAGACGCGCGAAGGCCTCGTTCACAAACACCAGCTTCC
>JAUQQB010000368.1 GCA_030550075.1 Chloroflexota bacterium
CGCTCGGGATCCAGCGTGGCTGTCGCTGCCGCGATCACCTCATAAAGGATGCTCAGCTCATTGAGCCGACGGCGCACCTGATGGAAAAGCCGCGCGTTCTCCAGGGCGATCGCCAGCTGCCCGGCCATGGCGCTGAGCATGCGAACGTGATCTTCTCGAAAAGCCCCCGGTTCCAGGCTCTGGACGTCCAGGACGCCGATCAGGCGATCACTTAGCAAAAGCGGAACGGCCAGCTCCGCCCGGGTCTGCGGGATCCTCGGCAGATATCCTTCATCGGCCCGAACATCCGGCACCAGCACGGGGGATCGGGTCGCAGCGGCGCGCCCCACCACCCCCTCCCCTAACCGAAGGCGATCGGCACGCAGGGCCTCTTCCTCTCGCTTGCCGGTTCGATACCGCACCACCACATTGGGATCCACTGGATCTACCAGGAAGAGGGCTACATATTGAAAGGCCGGCTCCCCCTGAAGCAGCCGGATGATCTGCTCAACCAGGGCGTCGAAATCCGTGAAGCGGACAGCCATCTCGGAAGCCCGATGGAGGGTTTCCAGCTCCCTCAGGCGGCTCAGGGCTTCTTCGTAAAGACGGGCGTTGGCGATCGCCACCGCCACCTGATCGACGATCGTGCTAAGCCAACGGAGCTCATCCACGCTGAACAGACGAGGGGATTCAAACACCACATGCAGGGCGCCCATCACCTGGCCTGCATGACGGAGTGGAAACGCCGCAATGGCTCCGATCCCCCAGTTTCGTGTTTCGGGATCCTGGAACAATGGATGCGTCGAGGTGTCTGGAATCACCAATGGGTGACCAGTTCGGATCACGGTCTCGGTGACTCCCTCCGGGCGAGGGCGGGGCGCTTCGGAGAGAGCCCTGCCTTCCCGCGCGAGAGTCATTCCCAAACGCCAGCGCTCCCCGTTCTCGCCAAGCAGATGGATATGCACGCGATCCGCCCGTGTGTGCCCCAGAAGGTGCCGGCCCACGGTCTCGAGCACCTGAGGAAGATCCAGGGTGGACGTGGCCTGGGCGGCCAGCTCCTGAAGGGCATTGAGCTCAGCGATTCGCTTCTGCGATTCCTCGTAAAGCCGGGCATTGTGGAGCGCCAGGCTGATGTGATCCGCCAGCGATCGAAAGATCGGTTCATCCTCGGGGAAGAACGCATGGGGGTGGATCGAGAAAAGCACCAGGACGCCGACGATAAAATCTTCCATGCGAAGTGGGACGATGATCGCGGAGCGAATCGAATCCGCTCCAGGTGCAGGAGAAAATCCCTCCCCATCCTGGATAGCATCTATAATCCGCACAATCGTATCCTGAGCAATGGCCCGGGCGAGGGCTCCCGTCCGCGGTTGGGCGTTGCCTTTCTCGAGATACTCGGACAGCCATCCTGCCGAGGCCGCAACCTCCAGCTGGGTCGGATCCGGGCTGATCCGGAAGATCACCGCTCCATCGCCCATCATCTCCTCGACGGCCAATCGGACAGCTGTCTCCAACACTTCCTCAGAGCGCAAAGTGGCAGTTAAGGCTCGGGAGATCCGACTTAGCGCTTCCTGCAGGCGGGCGCGCCGTTGCTCGGCCTCATAAAGCATGGTATTGGCCAGGGCAACCCCGACCTGATCCGCCAGCGCCCGGGCGAGCTGGATCTCCTCTTCGGTGAAACGACGCAACCGGGTGTCGCTGAGCTCGATCAGCCCAATGGAGCGGCCTCGCACCCATAAGGGGAGCATCAGACAGGTCTGATAGCCGAAACTCTGCATCCAGGCCTTCTCATGAGAATCGGCCTCTGGATCGTCCATCCGAACTACCAGGAAATCCCCTTTTTGAAGCAGGCGAGCAGTGGCCGGATATTCCGCCAGGAGGTGCTGACGGCCGATCTCCGGGGGAGAAGGATCTTCCGCCTGTCGCTCCGGAGGTGTGTAATCCGCGTAAACCACAAGGGCATCGCCCTGAGGGTTCAGGAGCGAGATCGTGCAGTTAGTGACCTGGAGCACGTTAGCCAGATGACGCGATGCCTGCCAGAGGACCTCTTCCGTGCTGAGCGTCGAAGCTGCCAGAGCAGCCCCTACCACCAGCGTCCCCAGATCCCGGACCCGCTGCTGGGTTTCCTGATGCAGGGCGGCATTTTGGAAAGCAATCGCCACATGGAAAGCCAGAAGCTGCGCGGCCTCCTGCTCTTCCGCCTGGAAATCCCTCGAAGCCCCTATGAAGAGCGCCAGATACCCTAAAGTCCGCTCACCATGCCGCAGCGGCACCGCCCATATCCGATCTTCGGAGCGCCCACCAAGCCATCCCAGATCCTCATCCTCCAGGAGGCACAATCCGGCCAGGGGTCCTTCAAGAAGAGCGGCTGCCTTCTCGCGGGGCCAGCATTGTCCGATAGGGCACCGCTGGAGATCCGTTGTCGCCCGCAAGACCAGATCTTTACCTGAAGCATCCCATATCCAGATCTGAGAACCATTCGCATCGAAGAGCTCACAAGCTACCCGGACTGCCCGATGCAGGATCATTTCTGGATCCGTCTCGGTGGCCAGCTCCGCCATCGCCCGGCTCAATTGCGCCATAAGCCGGCTCCGACGGCGCTCCCGCTGGGTCATTCGAGCTGCTTCCAGGATCGCACCCAGCTGATCCGTGATCGCCGTGATGAACGCCTGCTCAGAGGGGGCTAAGCGCTCCAGATGGGAAGCAGCCAGGCCCAGCAGACCAATCGTTCGGTCTTGTGCCCGAAGCGGAGCCAGGATGAGGGCGCGGATCTTCTCGGGCCATCCCTCTTGAGGCGAGTGCGAGCAAACCCGGATCTGACCCTCCCGTAGCACCTCAGTCAGCGTCTCCGGGGGCAGCTGCGCGATCATGGCTCGTGCCACTTCCGGATCGCGTCCTCCAACGTACCAGCCTTTCCCCTCGCCCTCCGGCATATACAACCATCCAACCTCAAATCCCAGGCTTCCCACGAGCCATTCCAGGGCTTCCTCAGCCAGCCGTGGGACATCCGGGATCAAACCTGATAGGCCGATCATCGCCTGGAAAGCAGTCAGCTCGCGGGCCATCCGCTGGGACTGCTCCAGCAGCCGAAAGACATACACGGTAGAGGCGATTAACCCACTCAAAGCCTCAACCGGGCGCTCTTCTATCTCTGTCAGTTCGGAGATCATCCAGCTTCGCCCAAGAATCACCAAGCCCAGTGAGCGGCCGGCGAAACGCAGAGGGATGACATCTGTGGAGACGAACACGGAGGAGGGCAACAGATCCTTCAGGGGACCCGGAAGACGCTCCCATGGGATTCCATGAGCGCTTTTGATCTCCATCAAAACTTGAATTCTCTGTTCCGCACCGGGAATCCATTCCCCGGATCCGTTCTTCAAACCGACCACTATCGACGTGGGAAGGGAAGAACGGACCTCCTCCGGCAGAAGAAGCACTCCGACCTCCGCATGAGCCAGTTTCAAGATCATTCGCAAAGCCAGACTCAGCCATTCCTTCATATCCGTGATCTGGGCCGCCTCGCGGCCAGCCTCCGAAACCTGGGCGATCACCTGGCGATATTGCTCCAGCTCCACATGGGCCGATCGCAAGCTCCTCGCAGTCACCATGGCCAGGGCGATTTGATTGCCGATCAGGGTCAGCAGATCGCGCTCCATGGAGAAGGCCGGACGAGGCCATCGGTAACCGAAGGCCAGAAGGCCGACCGGGGTTCCATGATGGATCAGCGGG
>JAUQQB010000369.1 GCA_030550075.1 Chloroflexota bacterium
CCCCCCCCCCCCCCCAAACCCCCCCTTTGCCACACCACCCGTTTATTTCTTTTTTATATTTGGGGTGTGGGGGGGCGTTTGGGCCCCCCCACGAACCCCTTTGTTTCCTTAATGAATCAAGGCACGATCTCCAGCCTTCGCTCAACGAACGCAGATCGATCCTCGGTGAGTTCCCACACGCGCCAGTCGGTCGCCCGACCGTTCTCGACCGAGACGATCAAATAAACATACCACGGCCAGGCATGCTCCCGATCGAAATTCGAGGGCCGGGCCGGATGATCCGGATGGGAATGGAAGAAGCCGAGGATCTCCAGGCCGGCGGCGGCGGCCTCCCGTTCCGCCGCCAGGACCTCCTCTGGCGGGATCAGGAAGCGATGGGTTTGCTCCGCGGGATCCGCCCATCGGTTATCCGCCAGCCAGAGCCGTTCCACAATCTTCACACCATCGATCTCGCGGCCGAGGAAGATCCCACATGCCTCGGCCGGGTAGCCGGCTTCCACATGAGTCCGAATCTGATCCTGATGGATCGGACGCAGCCACAGGATCATCGATCCTCCTCGAGCCAGAAGCTCTCACTGAGATACTTATATCCCGCATCCGGAAAGATCGTCACCACCACCCCTTCCCGCAGGCGGGCGGCGACCTTCAGGGCGGCGGCCATCGCCGCGCCCGCCGAGATCCCTACGAAGATCCCTTCCTCCCGAGCGAGACGCTGGGCCATCGCGTAGGCCTCTTCTGTGGAGACTGTGAGGATCTCATCCAGCAAATCCGGATCATAGATCCCCGGCTGGATGGCCGTCGCCATATGCTTGAGGCCTTCCAGACCATGGAAGGGTCCATCCGGCTGCACGCCGATGAGACGGATCGCCGGGTTCCGTTCCTTCAAGTAGCGGCCGACCCCCATCATCGTCCCGCTGGTCCCCAGGCCGGCGACGAAATGGGTGATCCGTCCCTCCGTCTGCTCCCAGATCTCCGGCCCGGTGGTCCGGTAATGAGCCTTCCAGTTGGCCGGGTTGTTGTATTGATCCGCGTAGAAGTAGCGCTCGGGGTCCGCCTCATACCGGCGGCGGGCTTCCAGGATCGCCCCATCGGTCCCCTCCAGCGGATCGGTGAGGATCAGCTCCGCGCCGTAAGCTCGTAAGATCCGCAGCCGTTCCGGGCTGGCGTTGGCTGGGATACACAGGGTCACCCGATAGCCCTGGGCGGCTCCCAGCATGGCATAGGCGATCCCCATATTCCCCGAGGTGGCGTCCAGGATGACCTTGCCAGGATGCAGCCGGCCCTCCCGTTCCGCCGTCAGGAGGATCTCCCGGGCCGGGCGATCCTTCACGGATCCACCCGGGTTATACCATTCCGCCTTCGCGTAGATCTCCACAGGTGCGAACGGGGTAGTGAGCTTTCGGAACTGAAGCAACGGCGTGTTGCCGATCAGCTCGAACACATCCTTCGCTGCCTCTATCCGCATCCTCGGGATGGTCTTTAACATAGCTGCTCCTCTTTTCAAACCTTGTGGGGTGAAAAAGAACCTCTGAGCGTGAAGGCGATGCAAGCGCTTAAAATAAAAGGGACCAACGCGACGCGGCGGGCTGGAAACGGCCAGCGGCCTCAGCACCCATTGGGGCGCGGGGGCGTTGGCCACCCACCGATCGGTTGGTCCCTCGGTCAGGCGGGAAGAAAGGCCGGGATCCGGCCTTTATCCCGGGCGGGTGGCGCTAACGCCCCCGCCCAGGACAGATGCAGTGAACATGCAATCGGGAGCTCCGCATTTTTGCTCTGCTCCATCTGCATTTTGCATTAATCATAGGATCGCCTCCGGAGCCTGTCAAGTTTTTGGCAGATGGAGCTGCGTTATATAAGAACTCGAATCCAGGAGCTGGTGATGTCCCGAACCCGCCGGTGGGCCGTAATTGGGGGAGTATTGATCGCGCTCTGGCTTACCGCGCTGGCGCGCTTCCCAGGGAACGGAAGCCCGCCCTGGGAACTGACCCCCTCGCGGCCTCCCACCGCCACCCTCCACAGGCCGCTTCCTTCCCCCACAGCCTTAACCCCGACGCCGAAACGAGCGCTGACCATCGAAGCATTCCGCCTGCACCCGGATGGGCCGCTCTATGAGGGCGACCGCCTGAGCTTTGAGGTCCAGGTTCGGAACACCGCCCCCGCACCCATTGCCCAGGCCCGGGTGGAGATCCGCCGGGTGGGCGCTGAAGGAGAGGAGATCCTGGCCGAAGGGCTCCTGCCCGAGCTGTCCCCGGGGGCTTCCCATACCACAACCTGGACCTGGGTCTGGAAGGCCTCGCCTGCTGGCACACTCTCTCTGATTGCAGTGGCTCAACCGAGCGAAGAGGAACTTGTCATCGGCGATCGAGTCACCCGGACGGTTTTCCTGCGCTCGCGGGAAGAGCTTCCGGAGAGGGAACAGCAGGCCCGATGGACCCAGGTGGAAAGCCAGTGCTGCGTCCATCATTACCTGACGGGCACCGTGACCGAGGCCAGTCTATTCCAACGGATGGCATGGGCGGATGAGGCGGAGGCCACGGTTCGGGCCCGCCTGGGCCTCCCCACGCGGCTTCCCACGCATATCGTGTGGATCCCCCGTCTGCTCGGGCACGGTGGGTTCACCGTAGGGGACAGCCTGATCCTGAGCGACCCGCTCTCGGATCGACTGCTGGCGGATGTTCCCACGGTCCTGCGCCATGAGTTCACCCATCGGATAACCTGCGCGTGGCTTCAGCGCGAGGATTGCCTGACCCATCTCCCGCCCTTCATCACCGAAGGCCTGGCGGTCTTCGTCGCCGGCGGGCATTATCGCCCGGAGCCGCTGACCCAGCGGGCCGCCGCGCTCCTCCGCCTGGGCGGGTGGATCCCCCTGGAACGCCTGGTGGAGGGTTTCTACACGCACCCCCACGAGATCGGCTACCTCGAGGCGGGCGCTTTCGTGGAGGAGCTGGTGCGGGAGGGGGGATGGCCCCGCCTCCGGGCGTTCCTTCAGGCGATAGAGCGCCGTCCGGGGGAATCGGACCGGCAGGTCCTTGACCGGGCCCTTCAGGCTGTCTATCATCAAGATATCCAAATGATGGAAGCGCGATGGCGAGAACGCTTACAGGCGTTGCCCGTGGATCCTGCGCAGATCGCTGATCTGGAGTTTACCGTCACTTTCTACGAGGCGCTCCGGGCTTACCAGCGAACCTATGATCCCTCCGCCTACTTCCTGAACGCGTGGCTCCCGGACTGGCGGCAGGCGGCCCGGGAGGGGATCGTTGCTGATTTCATGCGAGAGTTGGAGGATCCAGAAGGACAACGATTCTGGGAGCGGTTACAGGAAGCCCGACGGCGGGAAATCCAAGGGGATTGGGCTGGTGCTCAGGAGATCCTCCAGGCGTTATGCAAGGCGCTGCGTTGCCCGGAGGAGGCGCTTCTCCAAGCTGTGGAGGTAAAAGAGGAGCTTATCCCTTTCCCGCAACGATGACTTCGATGAAGATGGGCAGCTCTCTTTCTATCAAAGCAGTCATACCTGGGGATTGGATTGCTCCTTTATCCTTGCCTGATCATGTAAGAGAGAGCTGCTCTCAGGCTGCTTGACGCAAACTGCTTATGTCGCGTTAATGGGGATCACCTACCCTCGCTCCCCTGTCCCATCAGCCTGGGGAAGGGATCATAGGAAAGCTTCTCATTTCTAGGACTTACGCAGTTCGTTTCCCATGGGGGC
>JAUQQB010000370.1 GCA_030550075.1 Chloroflexota bacterium
GAAGATGCAACAGGCCCTCCTCGGAATCCAGATGGGCCATCCGCACCGCTTTCTCGGCCGCCGTTCCCAGGACCCGCCATCCATTCCGCTCACGGAGGACCTGGATTGGGGTCTCGCGTCGGAGGAGCGGCGGGGCGGTGGGCTGCAATGGGGGTGGCGGCGGGGCCTCCTGCAACCGCTTCCAGGCTTCCCACATGAGGGCCCGGGTGCCCTGTTTCGCTGCCGCCGAGATCGGATGAACGGAAAGACCTCGTGCGGCGAAGGCCGCTTCCACTTCCGGCCACCGGGCCTGAACCTCTGGCAGGTCCATCTTGTTGAAGGCGATGATCTCCGGCCGCTGGAGCAGATCCGGATTGTAAAAGCCCAGTTCCGCCCGGATCGCCTCGTAATCCCCCACCGGATCCGGGGAGAGGCCGTCCAGCAGATGGATCAGGACCCGGGTGCGTTCGACGTGGCGCAGGAAGGTGAGTCCGAGGCCGACCCCCCGGTGGGCGCCCTCGATCAGGCCCGGCAGGTCCGCCAGCACAAAGGAAGCCGTATCATCCAGCACCACGACCCCCAGATACGGATGGAGCGTGGTGAAGGGGTAATCCGCGATCTTCGGCCGGGCCGCCGTCACCGCGGCCAGCAAGGTGGATTTCCCGGCGTTGGGCTTGCCGATCAACCCGACATCGGCCAGCAGGCGCAACTCCAGATGGAGACGGCGGAACTCCCCCGGTTCCCCGCGCTCCGCGATCCGGGGTGCCTGATTCGTCGGACTGACGAAGGCGGCGTTTCCCCGCCCGCCCCGCCCGCCGCGGGCGACGATCACGGCCTGCCTGAGCTCCGTGAGATCCGCCAGGATCTCCCCGGTATCCGCATCCCGAACCACGGTGCCGGGCGGCACTTCCAGGATGAGATCCTCTCCACTTGGCCCGGTTTTCCGACCCCCACGGCCATGGCGGCCGTTCTCCGCCCGGAAGTGGCGATGGCGATAATAGTAAGCCAGGGTGTTCAGGTGGGGGTTCACCTGCAGGATCACATCCCCACCCTTGCCCCCATCGCCCCCATCCGGTCCGCCCATGGGGACATATTTCTCGCGCCGGAAGGAGACACAGCCGTTTCCACCGTCACCGGCTTTCACTTCAATGATCACTTCGTCACAAAAAACCCATGGCTCGCCCATTAGGATCCTCCCATATCCTTTTCATTTTAATCCAGCATAGAAGTTATGTAGTCGATTTTCGCACCCGGGTTTTTAGGGTTGGGCGCCTCCGACACCCAGCTCTAAATAAACTTGGCTCCTATCGGTTTTCGGGGGAAGGGACATCTCCCCTTGGATTCTGGGGATGATGGCCATGGGATCGAGACCCATTTTCGGGATGCAGCCAATCATTCCCCCGGTAGGGGCGAAACATTTTTCGCCCCTACCGGCAAAACCTTTCGGTTCCTATCGGTTTTCAGGGGAAGGGGCATCTCCCCTCGGGTTCTGGGGATGATAGCCCTGGGATCAAAATCCATTTATCAGGTTGTTCGGAAGTCAGGAGCCTGGATGAATGCCTCGCTTTACCTCAAAGCCGACATGAGCCAAACTTTTTACCCCTCTCCCCACAGCTCAAGCGGAGTGCCTGTTCAAGCGTTTACAAGAAGAACGGGCACTGACGTGCCCTACTACGAACGAAAGGCCCCTTGTTCGTAGTAGGGCACGAAGCGAAGCGGAGTGCCCGTCCAAGCGGTTACAAGAAGAACGGGCACTGACGTGCCCTACTACAAACAAACGAAAACCCCTCATTTACCGATACGAGGGCGAGGGGGGCGATCCGGCCAGTTCCCGATTCGTGGCCTCGCCCTCCTACCTGATGTTGACCACCTTTAACGCCCGCGTTATGCTCAGAATTCAGAATCCACGGGACGTATGGAGAGCGGATGGACGGCGAGCACGGATACCCCTGGCATCTGCCGCCAGCCCTGGCCCTGCACCTGGAGATCCTGCGCTACCCGATCCTGGCCCGCCGGATTCGGGAGCGGATGCGCCAGGAATTGTTCGCTCGCGGCATCATCACCCCCGAGGCCTTCGAGGCCGAGGTCCGGGAGAAGGCCCTGATCTCCCAGCGCCTCGAAGGACTGACGGATCCCTTCGGTCAGGAGTCGGCAGAGGAATGGGAGGAACGACTGGCCCAGATCCGGGACCAGTTAACGGAGTTCTATTTCGCCTACAATCTCCCTCACAGCCTGTTCGTGGAGATTGTCCGTTCCGTGCTGGAGGAACGGGTGCCAGGCCACCGGCCGATTGTTTCCTTCAATCCAGAACTGGCCCCGGTGGAAGCGCTTTTCACTCAGGCCGAGGCCTATGAGGCGGCCCCCCCGGAGCAGCGCAAAGCGGTCCTCCCCCATCTGAAAGAGATCCGGGTTGTTCTCATCAAGAGCATCATCAGCGATCAACTGGCCTTTGTGGGGATTGCCCGGGAGCACTTCGCCGCCTCGGACCTGCAGGCGATTTATGAACGGCGCATTGGGCAGGGGAAGATTGGGGGCAAGGCGGCCGGGATGATGCTGGCCTGGCGGGTCCTGCAAACGCCGGACCCCGAGGATCCCTTCCCGCTGGCCGAGCGGGTAAGCATCCCGGAATCCTGGTTCATCGGGGCCGATGTCTTCTACGAGTTCATGGAGCGCAACGGGCTGCTTCCCTATTTAAACCAGAAATACAAGACCGAGGAGGAAATCCGGGCGGAGTTTCCTGAGGTGCAGCACGCCTTCCTGGAGGGGCGCTTCCCGGCCTGGTTCGTCCAGCAGCTGCGGGAGGTGCTTCGGGAGGTCGGTCCGCATCCGCTCATCGTGCGTTCTTCCAGCTTGCTGGAAGATAACTTCGGTGCCTCCTTCGCCGGAAAATATGAGAGCCATTTCTGCCCCAACCAGGGTTCCCTGGAGGAGAACCTGGAGGCGCTGCTGACGGCTATCAAGCGGGTTTACGCCAGCGTCTTCCACCCCGACCCCCTGATCTACCGGCGGCACGTGGGGCTGGTGGATTACGACGAGCGGATGGCCGTCCTGCTCCAGAAAGTGGAGGGAGCCCGCTACGGTCGCTACTTCTTCCCGCCGGTGGCCGGGGTCGCCTATTCCCGAAACCCCTTCCGGTGGAGCCCACGCATCCGTCGGGAAGATGGCTTCGTGCGGATGGTGGTGGGGCTGGGCACCCGGGCGGTGGAACGGGTGGCCCATGATTACCCCCGCATGGTCGCCCTCAGCCACCCCGGCCTGCGTCCGGAGAAGGATCCCCAGGCGGTCGCTCGTTATGCCCAGCATTTCATCGACGTCCTTGATCTGGAGGACAACACCTTCCGGACCCTGCCTGTTGATGAAGTCCTGGCGGGGGATTACCCGGGCCTGGCTTATCTGGCCATGGTCCACAAGGGGGATTATCTTCAGCCTATCATTGGGCGTAATGTGGATCCCCGCTCGCTGGTGATCACCTTCGACCGTCTGCTTCAGGAGACGGACTTTGTGCCCCTGATGCGGGCGGTGCTGCGCAAGCTGGAGCGCTATTATGGCCGGCCCGTCGATGTGGAGTTCGCGGTCCTTCTGGAGGGGGGACGACCGCTCCGGCCCATGCTCCGATTGCTTCAGTGCCGCCCTCAGACCGACCGCGAGCAGGCCACCAGCCCCCGTGTGCCGAAGGACATCCCGGCCGAGGATGTCCTGTTCACCTCTTATCATATGGTGCCCCAC
>JAUQQB010000371.1 GCA_030550075.1 Chloroflexota bacterium
CCTTGAGCATCGCGATGAAGTCGTTCCCCAGAGGAGGCAATACGTTGCGGATGGCCTGGGGGAGGATCACAAAGCGCATCGCCTGCCAGTAGGTCATGCCCAGGCTACGAGCCGCCTCCATCTGCCCCTTGGGGATCGACTCAATGCCCGCCCGATAAACTTCGGCCAGATAGGCCCCGTAACCGATCGCCAGGCCGGTCACCGCCCGTCCCATCTCGCTCCGGATCAGACGGCCCAGCTGAACCAGCGGGGGAAGACCCCAGGCCTGGCCGGCTCCGATCAGCGCATCGCCCATCGGCGGCGCGGCCACAAAAGCCACGTAAAACAGCACGACCAGCAGCGGGACCCCCCGGATGAATTCAACGTAGAAGGTGCTTAAGTTGTAGAAGATCACATTTCGAGACACCCGACCCAGGCCGGCGATTAGACCCAGAACGAGAGCGATCGAGTAAGCGATGACGGTTAATTGGAGGGTGACGGGGATCCCGCGGAACAGAAAGCGGACAGTGGCCTGATAGTCCGGAGAATATAGAATCGCCACCACGGTCCAAAGCCCAAATGTTCCCAGCAACACAGCCCACCAGGGCCAGGTTCGCCAATTCAGTCCGACCCGTCGCGGAGGGGGGATCGAGGGCGACGCGGTCCGGGTTTCCACGGAGACCGCCATCTTCCAGACTCCTTTCAGTCATTATGTCGCTCGAACGCAACATGCTGACCAAGCATCTTTCCTCGCCTGAGGAGAGCCTCTCTCCCCACGACCCTTCGGGTTGTGGGGAAGCCCGTGCTTTGCTCGGCAGGGCACCATGAAAAATCCTGGAGAGCCAAACATCTTTGGGAGCGATGCTAGCCCGGCTCCGCTCTCAAAGCTCTCGAGAGGAGACCGGGTGCATGACTCCTAAACAGAATGGGCCGCGAGATCCCCCGCGACCCATTCTGGACGATGTTCTCTTAGGCTAGGCACCTACTGCCCCGGCTTATATTCCTTAAACCACTTGGTATAGAGCCGGTCCAGCGTGCCGTTCTCCTTGAGGACCTTCAGGGCGGCGTTGAAGGGGCCGACGAGATCGCTCCCCTTCGGGAAGCAAAGGCCCAGATCCTCGCTGGTGAAGGGCTGCCCGGCGACCTTGAGCTTGCCCGGGTTCTGTGCCATGAAACCGTCGGCGGCCGGGCTGTCAATCACCACCGCATCCACATCCTTCGCCAGCAAGGCGCGCACGGCCAGATCGAAGGTGTCATAGCGCTTGAGCTGCTTCGCTTCGTCGGCCACGAGCGTTTTAGCTGTCTCTTCGTTGGTGGTCCCAATCTGAACCCCCACGGTCTTGTCTTTCAGATCATCTTTACCCTTAATGCGTTCCTCATCGGCACGCACCAGAACCACCTGACCGTAGCGGAGATAGGAGTCAGAGAAATCAAACTTCTGTTTGCGCTCCTCGGTGATGGTGATGCCGGAGGCGGCCAGGTCGAACTGCTTCTGCTCCAGGCCAGCAAAGATCCCTTCCCAGGCGGTGGAGATGATCGTCGGCTTGCAGTTGAGGAGCTTGCAGATCTCATTCACCAGGTCGACATCGAAGCCTACGATCTCGTTGGTCTTCGGATCGACAAACTCAAAGGGCGGATATGTGGTGTCACTGGCGATCTTTAACTCTCGCCCACCCAGATTCGGAAGTTGCGCGGCCGGAGCTGGAGTCGGGGTTGGCGTGGCGGCCGGCTGACATGCAACCGCCAGCAAGGCGAGGATCAGAATCCCCCACAGCAGGCGCCTCATGGTCTCCTCCCTTACGAGGATCATCAAACAGCGGCTAAGCTCCCTAGATCATGCGACTTGTCGCATGCCCTGCGAAGGCCTTTCAGAGATGGGACGGGCCACAGATCTAATTGCACCGTTCGCCCCATCCTGGTCCGAAGGGTCATGAGAGGGATGAAAAAAGTTTAGGAGGCTGGACGGGCCGCTGAAGGCAGCCCGTTCCCAAAAGCCCCCATCGCAATTCTAATGCATTCCGAGATATGCCGCCTGGACTTGAGGATTGTTCGCTAACTCCTGGGCAGTTCCCTCCAGGACAATACGACCTGTCTCCAGCACGTAACCCCGATGGGCCACCCGAAGGGCCATATGAGCGTTCTGCTCCACCAGGAGGATTGTAGTGCCCTGCTGGTTCAGCTGCCGGATGACCTCGAAGATGCTCTCCACCAGCACAGGGGCCAGCCCCATTGAGGGTTCATCCATCAGGAGGATCCGGGGTTGCATCATCAGCCCGCGAGCAATGGCTAACATTTGCTGCTCACCCCCGGAAAGGGTCCCGCCCGGCTGATGAAGACGTTCCTTCAAACGTGGGAAGATCGTGAACACGAACTCCATCCGCTGGGCGATCTCCCGTCGATCCTGGACCGTATAAGCCCCCATCTCCAGGTTCTCCCACACAGTAAGTTGGGGGAAAATCCGCCGTCCCTCCGGAACGTGCCCGACGCCCCGGGCCACAATTTCATGAGGAGGTAAATGAGTAATATCTTCCCCATTGAGCAGAATACGGCCGTGGCGAGCCCGAGTCAGACCAGAGATTGTGCGCAACGTTGTGCTCTTCCCTGCGCCGTTTGCGCCGATTAGGGTGACGATCTCTCCAGGCTCGACTTTAAATGAGATCCCCTTCAAGGCATGGATATGACCGTAGTAGGTGTGAACATCGACCAGTTCTAGAACAGCCATACTCATTACCCCAAATTCATTAGATTCGGAACTTACATCGTTAATCTCTGTCAGGAGGAACCCATCAGGGATGGCCTCCCACAGCCTCAAAACTTATGCGATCGCCCCGATCGCGACCCCTCGCCCCAGATAGGCTTCGATCACTCGCGGGTTGCGTCGAACTTCCTCCGGGCTTCCCTCAGCAATTTTCTCCCCATAATCCAACACAGTGACCCGTTCGGAGATCCCCATCACGACCCGCATCTGATGCTCGATCAGAATCACCGTAATACCCAATTCGTCCCGCAGGCGCTGGATCAGTCGGGTGGTCTCCGCCGTCTCCTGAGGGTTCATCCCGGCGGTGGGCTCGTCCAGAAGGATCAGCTTGGGATGGGCTGCGAGGGCGCGCGCGATTTCGACCTTGCGCTGTTCCCCGTAAGGCAGGTTCTTGGCCAGCTCATCCGGCGAGGCCCGCAACCCCACAAACCGGATCAGCCGCAGGGCCTCCTCCCGCAGCTGTTGCTCTTCCTTTCGAAAACGAGGGGTTTGAAACAGGATATCCACCGGGCTCGCCCGGAAGCGGGTGTGCATGCCGACCAGGACATTTTCCATCACCGTCATATTCCCGAACAGGCGGATGTTCTGAAAGGTTCGGGAGATGCCTCGCGCCGTAATTTGATCCGGCCGAAGTCCAATCAGCGAACGGCCCTCGAAAAGGATCTCGCCATCGTCCGGTTTATAAATCCCGGTGATGAGATTGAACAGCGTGGTCTTCCCCGCCCCGTTGGGTCCGATGATGCTCACGATGCGGCCCGGTTCCAGCGTGAAATCCACCTGGTTAACCGCGATCAACCCCCCAAAGCGCTTGGTGACCTTCCCGAGCTCAAGCAGGTTGGCCATTCTCCCGCCTCCTGGCGTTTCCAGATTTTCCCTAACCCACGGCTGGTTCCAAGCCTAAATTGAGGGGAGTCGAGGCAGGCGGCGTTGTGGCCGGCCCCGACACCCCCAACATTTT
>JAUQQB010000372.1 GCA_030550075.1 Chloroflexota bacterium
ACGGCCCAAAGGGCCGTGGGGAGGGGGGAGAAAGGGGGGTGGGGCCATTCCGTCCCACCTTTAGAGCTTTCAACTGCGTAACTCCTATGGTTATGGAACCTATCACAGGTGGCCGGATTTGTCAAACCAATTAGAAGTTGCTCAATTGATTTCCTTGGGGGCTTTGAAGGTGGGGCCCTTCCACCGCTTCCTATGGGCCCCGATTACGTGACTCCGGCCAATCATGAATAACCCCGCAAGACCGCGAAAGCGATAGTCAGAATTCCCACGCCCACGCAATAAACCGCGAACGCTCGGAGGGAGTGCCGGCGAACCATCCGCATCAGGCCCCAGATGGCGAAGTAGCCGGAGGCCGCAGCGCTGGAGAAACCGATTAAGATCGGAAGGGTGGCTTCGGCAGGAAACCCAAGCACATACAGATCTCGTATGGCCACCAAGCCTGCTCCCACCAGGGCCGGGATGCCCAGCAGGAAGCTGAAACGCGCCGCCTCCGGCCGGAGAAATCCGCGTCCCAGCCCGGCGGCGATGGTAGATCCGGAACGGGAGATCCCCGGCAGCAAGCTGAGAGCCTGGGCGAAACCGATCACCAACGCGTCCCACGCCCTCATCCGCCCCAGATCCCGCTCTCCTCGTCCCAAATACTCCCCCAGCCACAACAGCCCGGCCGTGCCAAACAGCAGAATCCCGGTCAGGACGGGCTGGAGAAAAACGGCCTCAATGGATCTCTTCAGGAACACTCCCAGCACCGCTGCCGGGAGCGTAGCCAGAAGGATCCATCCGCCCAGCCGGCCCTCAGGCGTTGCGAAAGGGGAACCCCTCGGAATACCATTCCACCAGTCCGCCAGGATTGCCCATAGATCATGGCGGAAATAGATCAGCACCGGAACCAGCGTGCCCCATTGCACCAGCACATCGAAGGGGAAGACGATACGCTCATCGTTCCGCCAGCCGAGCAGCCAGGGCACCAGCACCAGATGAGCGGAGCTACTGATCGGCAGATATTCGCTGAGCCCTTGCACGATTCCCAGAATGAGCGCTTGAAGCCAGGTCACGGACATCCTCCTGGTAGTTTTAGATCTTATGTCCCTCATTCGTGGATGCCTGGCGCCAGTCCTCTGGATCGCAAAACCTTCTCGTAGATCTCTACCGTCCGCCTCGCAGTCTCTGACCAGCAGAACCGGGCTGCTTGTCGAAAGCCTGCTTCGCGAAGATGGGATCGAAGAGATTCGTTCGAGAGCACAGCGGCCAGCGCAGCCGCCCAATCCGCCGGGCGATCCGGAGGCACGCGAAGACCTGCGTCCCCAACGATCTCCGGCAGCGATGAGGCATCCGAGACCACCGCCGGTGTCCCACAGGCCATCGCCTCCAGAGGCGGGAGCCCAAAGCCCTCATAAAGGGAAGGGAAGGTGAAAACCGCCGCCGCGGAATACAGCGCCGGAAGATCCTCATCTGGCACGTAGCCCAGAAATCGAACTCGTCCCTCTAGCCCGAGATCCCGCAGGGCCCGGAAGGTGCCTTCCGTGAGCCATCCCGGCTTCCCGGCCACCACCAGGCCCAAATCCGGCCAGCGCTCCAGTAGATGCCGATAGGCCGCGAACAGTGTCGGGAGGTTCTTTCGCGGCTCAATGGTGCCGACATAGAGAATAAAGCGATCCGGCAAAGAATAACGAAAACGAAGGGCTGCGATGGCCTCCGGCGACGCGGGGCGAAAACGGACATCCACCCCTTCGTAGATCACGTGGATCCGGTCTTCTGGAATCCGATACCAGCGGATGGCATCCCGCCGCGTGCACTCCGATACGGTGATCACCACGTCAGCGTGCCGGAGGAACCGGGGCATCATCATGGTGAGAAACCAACGGTTCAGGAACATATGGGCTTCCGGATACAAGCGAAAGATCAGATCATGTAAGGTGAACACCGAAGGAAGCGCCCGAAATGGAGGAAGCAGGTGCTCGGTGGCATGGAATAAACAGGCGGGACAGATGAGGGCATCCATCGGGCGATGGAGGAGGTGTGCGAACATGACCTGAAGACGCCAGGGCTTCGCAGGCCAGGGATAAGAACGAACTGGGAGAGTGTTCAACGGAGGGAAGAGATCGGCGCGCCCCGCATCGTGATAGAAGATCCCTAGGCGGCCCGGCAACAAGGGGATGAGCGCCTTCACGAGCTCCCCCGCATAACGGCCTAATCCGGCTCGATGATGGACCGCAGGGGAGACATCCACAACGATAGGGCTCATCCCTCCGCCTCCTGGAGCATGGAACGGATGCGGGCCACAATCATGTCGAGGGCCACCGTATTGAAACCCCCTTCCGGGATAATGATGTCTGCATAACGCTTACTGGGCTCGACAAACTCCAGGTGCATCGGGCGGACCGTGGAGAGATACTGTCGGATCACCGATTCCAGGGTCCGCCCGCGTTCCGCGAGATCTCGTTGGAGGCGCCAGATGAACCGGATATCCGGGTCGGCGTCCACGTAGATCTTGATGTCGAATAGATCTCGCAACGCCTTTTCCACAAACACCAGGATGCCTTCCACCAAGATCACGGGACGTGGCTCCACCCGTCGGGTGTGCGGCGTTCGGGTGTAGGTTGTGAAATCATAAATGGGAACCTCCACTGGGCGCCCGGCCAACCGTTTCCTCAATGGAGGGTGGCCCTTGGGGGCCACCACCGTCATCGGCGCAGATGCACCCTCTCGAAAATTCATATTCGTGCCCTATTCAGGAAATGCTCTCTCGCTACTTTCGGCGTTTCCAGACGGGCATCCCTCGAAATTCAGGGGCAAATCTCCCTGCTGAGCTGAGAAAAGGATGAGAGCCCTTGAAACCTCACCGGGTTGGAAACGCCGAGGAGTTACTCCATACCATGGGACAAGTATACCCGAGGAGATCAGGATATCTGGGAGGAGATTGGGGAGCTGGTGGAGAGCCAGCCGGAATGGCGGGAGCGGGCGGCTTTACTGCAGACGATGCCGGGGGTGGGATGGTAGACAGCGGTGGCCTTGCGGGCCTGGATGCCGGAGCTGGGGACGATCTCGGGCCGTGCCGCGGCGGCGTTGGCGGGGTTGGCTCCCTATCCCCTACAACCTCCAACAAGCCGCATCACTTACAATGTGAACACTACCCCTGCAGACAAGCCACGCCACGCACCATGGTGGTCAACCCACACGGTTGCCCCATCAGAGGTGGGCGATGGGCCCAATCCTGATCACGAGGGGGCCCTCCGGAGCCAGCGGACGATCAGGAACAGCACGGTGGCGGTGAGCACGATGGCCGCGCCGGAGGCTACGCCCGCGTAATACGAGGCGTAGAGGCCCACCACGGCGGAGAGCGCCGCCAGGAGGACCGAGAGGGCCATCATTGCCGGGAGGCGGCGGGTCAGCAGATAGGCCGTGGCCGCCGGGGTCACCAGCATTGCCACCATCAGGGCCACCCCCACGGTCTGGAGCGCCACCACCACCGTGACCGCGATCAGGATCCGCAGGAGGTGCTCGAACAGCCGCGTGGGCAGCCGCAGGGTGATGGCCAGAACCGGATCGAAGGAGATCACCAGGAATTCTTTATAAAAGAACACCACGGCCGCGGCCACGATCCCGGCGAAGATCGTCAGGCGAAGGAGATCCCGATCCCCAACCCCCAGCACATCCCCGAAGAGCAGATGGGTGAGATCCA
>JAUQQB010000373.1 GCA_030550075.1 Chloroflexota bacterium
TTCGGCGCCCTGCTCCGCCCCCAAAGCCCCCATGGGAAACGAACTGCGTAAGTCCTAGAAAGAAAATCGCATTGTGACGGGGATGCTGCAGCAGAAGATGACTCACGCCACAGGCAACCTTTTTGTTCTCCTGGGCCTTATCGGCGGGATCGGGCGGCCCAGAGGCCGGCGCCGATGATCAAGGCTCCCCCCAGGAAATGAGACCAGCCCAGCGGTTCCCCCAGCAGGAAGTGCCCTAACAGCGCCCCGTAGATCGGCAGCGTGTTGTAGAACATCATGGCCCCGCCCGGCCCCAATCGGCGCACGCCCTCGTTCCAGGCCAGGAAGCCCAGCACCGTCGGAGCGAACCCGATGTAAAGCACCGCCAGCGCGACCTCCGGGCGCCAGCGGACGGGAAAGGAGAGCTGTTCCACCAGCGCAGCAGGGATCAGCAGCGGCAGAGCCAGCGCCATCGAAAGGGCCGTCGTAGCGATCGCGGAGCGTCGGGCCATGACCTTCCGCCCCAGAACGGAGTAAATCCCCCACAGGGTGAGCGCAGCCAGCACCAGCAGATCGCCGATGTTGCCGCGAAGCATTTCCCCAACATTCAGGACGCCGTTGGAGATCACCAGGATCACCCCCAGCAATCCCACGAGAGCGGCGATCAGCTGGCGGGGGGTCAGCGGTTCCCGGATCAGCAAAGCGGCCAGGAGACCGGTGATCAATGGGCCCAGGCCGTTGATGAGGGTGGCGTTCACCGCGGTGGTGAAGCGCAGGCCCCAGTAGAGCGTGGGGGCGAAGAGGGCCACGCCGGCCAGGGCCATCATGAGAAGCAACGGGACATCCGCGCCTGGACGACGTTCCTCCGGGGGTCGGGATCGGAGCAGCCAGGCGAAGCAGAGCGAGGCCAGAAGAAACCGGAGTCCGGATAGCGTCAGCGGGCCGATGCTTTCCCGCAACCATCGGCCCAGCGTCATGTTCGTGGCCCAGGTGAAGGTCGCCAGGTTGACCAGGAGCAGACCGATCCAGACCGACTCTCCCGCGCGCAGCGCCCGGGGCTTTCGGAAGATCCCCGCTTTCGCTTGCTCCATTCCGGCCTCCTATCCAGACGGTTGGTCGGACAACTGCAAGCAGTTGTCCTACTTACGCCGCCGGCAGGGTGAACACGAAGCGGGCACCCCGTCCGGGCTCGCTGAAGGCCTGGATACGGCCGCCGTGGGCCTCCACCGCATGGCGGGCGATGGCCAGCCCGAGGCCGCTACCTCCGCTCCCGCGATGGCGATCTCCGCGATAGAAGCGCTCGAAGATGCGGGGGAGATCCTCCGGGGGGATGCCCGGCCCGGTGTCGGCCACCTCGATCGCCACCCACTCTCCCTCGGACCACGCCCGGACCCGCACCTCGCCTCCGGAAGGGGTGAACTTAATGGCGTTATCCAGGAGGTTCCCCAGAGCGCGCCCGGCCCATTCCGGATCCGCCCACGCCTGAAGCCCTTCCGGGAGGTCCAGGTGAACCGTTAATCCTTTGGCCTGCCAGAGGGGAGCGAATCGCTCGATCCAGCTTTGAACCCATGGGCGGATTTCCAGGGCTTCATAAGCAAGAGGCCATTCCCCGGCCTCCAGGCGGGCCAGGTCCAGCAATGTGCTGACCAGCTGGATCAGCCGATCCAGTTCCTGGATCAGGCGTTCCCATGGGGCCGGGAGGGGATCGGCGGGCTTCAGCTCATCCAGCAACAGGCGGATGGTCGTGAGGGGCGTTCGCAGCTCGTGAGCCACGTTGGCTGTGAGCTCCCGTCGCGCCCGCTCCGCTTCCCGCTGGCGGGTGATATCGGTCAGCGCCAGCCCATAACCCCCCGGCCACATCCAGCTGGTGGCCAGCCACCAGCGATCCTTCCACCGAATTTCAGCAATTCCAGAAGCTTCCAGAAGCCCTTCCAGCTCGGGGGAAGGGACCGCTTCCAGCAGGGCGCGGCCCGGCCGGGCGTTGAGCTGGTCCATCGCCGGACGGTTCGCCCACAGGATCCGCTGGTCCCGGTCGAGCAAAAGGAGCGCCTCTGCCCCGCCAGGCCTTAACCCCTCCAGCCAGGCGGTCAGGCGATCGCGTTCCGCCTCCAGTTCACGCCGCGCTCGTTGCGCTTCCCAGACCGCCTCTTCCAGCTGGTGCCGTTGCCGATTGAGGAGGACCAGCCCGGCGAGCGCCGATAGCAGGAGGATCCCCAGGATGAGTATCAGCCATCCCATGCTCAGCCCTCGAAACGATAACCGATCCCCCGCACCGTGATGATCCGCCGGGGGTGCGCGGGATCTTCCTCGATCTTCTCCCGAAGCCAGCGGATGTGCGTGTCCACCGTTCGGGTATCCACGAGATGCTCCAGGCCCCAGACCCGCTCAAGGAGGAAGGCCCGGCTCAGGACCCGACCGCGATTCTGGATCAATGTGGCGAGGAGATCGAACTCTTTCATGGTCAGACGCAGTTCCTGGCCGCCCTTGTAAGCCTTCCGGGCCAGCAGATCTAGGGTGAGATCTCCCGCGGTCAATGTCGTTGCCGAGCGTCCTCGAGTTCGACGCAGGAGAGCCCGGATCCGGGCGATCAGTTCCCCAACGTGAAAAGGCTTCACCACGTAATCGTCCGCCCCCGTTTCCAGCCCTATGATCCGATCCACCGGCCCGCTGCGGGCCGTAAGCATCAGGATGGGGACATCGCTTTCCTTGCGGAGGATCCGGCAAACCGAAAGGCCATCCAGGGTGGGGAGCATGATATCGAGGATGATGAGATCCGGCTGAATCGTTCGGGCCAGCTCCAGGGCCTCACCTCCGTCACCCGTCGTGACGACCTCAAATCCCTCCCGCCGAAGCTGATCCGCCAGGGTCTCCCGTAAGGATGGATCATCCTCCACCAGCAACAGGCGCATCTTCCTCTCGCTCCATACGCAATGATCTTTACGACTCCAGGATCTCATAGGGACTGGGCGCAGGCCATTCCGGGAGCAAGCCGATTAGCATGATGCCAGCCACCACGCACAGGCGCACCGGCTCGGTTCCCGTATTGAACACTCGGTGAGCTGTGTTCTCGCGGTTGTAAATCGCATCTCCGGCCTCGAACTCATAGCGTTGCCCTTCCGACTCAATGTAACCCCGGCCCTGCAGGACATAATAGACCTCTTCGCAATTGTGGCGATGGAGGGGGGTATGAGCACCGGGGGCGATCTCCACAATGCCCATCACCAGCGTTTTGGTGGGGAAGCCGGTTTCCGGGTAGATCACCTTCCAATCCCGAACGCCGGGCATGCGCTCCATCGGGGCGCCGCCCTGGAACTCCGAGGGCTTGATCACCACGCGATGAGAGCCATTCATTTCCTCTACCTCCCTAAAGAAGAGAATACCGTTGTTCTCTCTCTTCCTGAGGCGGTGTGTCCTTAATGCTACAACGATGGTTCCCGGGATGGAATGCGCTCCAGATATAGGGCAAGCCTCTACCCCATTTCTTCCCTCTCCCTACGGCCTGAAAAGGCCATCGGGAAGAATTGGGAGTTGGGTCAGGAGCCTGCGACCCCCGTCCCCCCAATCAAAAATTGTAGGAGTTACGCAGTTCGGGGCTCGCGAGAAGAGGTAGAATGGCCCCACCCCCCTTTCTCCCCCTCCCCACGGCCCAAAGGGCCGTGGGGAGGGGGAGAAATATATTCTTGGGGGGAGTCGC
>JAUQQB010000374.1 GCA_030550075.1 Chloroflexota bacterium
GCCGTGGGGAGGGGGGAGAAGTGGGGTGGGGCCATTCCGTTCCACCTTTAGAGCTTTCAACTGCGTAACTCCTAATTGAAAAGCCCTGATAGAGGCCCACACGTTGAACCTCCCCTGGCCAGGGGATGACGTTCAAGGAGATCCACGTGGCGATGGTCCACCTTCGACGGTCGAACCAACCCGTGATTTCGGATGTGAAGAACGCGCTGAGGGCGCATTCTTCACACCCTCAAAAACTCCCCTGGTGGTAGAATGAGTTGACGACATCTTCCACCAGATGCAACGGGACCGCCTATGCGATTACGGGAGTGGATGGAAGCGCTGCCCAAACGACTCAAGCCGCTTCTTCCACACGAGTTCAGCGGATTCCGCTGGTCGGCCCGGCCATGGCTGGTGCAGATCTATTACCGTGACCCAGCGTTCCATTATGAGGTATGGTATCTGGGAGAGCGGCGAGGGCGCATGGAGGTCGGGCTGCATTTTGAAAGCCGCGACCCGGAGCGGAACCGTGCTGCTCTGGAGTGGGTGGGCTTTCATATTTGGGAGATCCGGCGTCATCTGGGACCTTACGTGGAGGCTGAACTATGGGATCGCGGATGGGCCAAAGTATTTGAGACCCATCCGCTTCCACCACTGGATGAGGAAAGCCTGGAGCGCTTCGCCCAGCGCCTGGCGCTCTGGATCTGGACGCTGGAACCGATCCTCGCCCGCGAACGGACGGGCACCCGCTCGAAATAAAGAATCTGTGTGGGGCGGGCTGCGTAAGCGGCCCGCCCCACACAGAAATCCCGCGAACGATCCCTGTTCGCAACTGAGCAAAACGAATCAGAAATCACTCCATTGCCCATGAGCCACCTTCCACCCTTTCTGAGGGACCTGAACCCGAGTCAGCAGGCGGCGGTCACCGCCCCGGATGGGCCGATCCTGGTGCTGGCCGGCCCGGGCAGCGGGAAGACCCGGGTCCTGACTTACCGGATCGCCTATCTGCTCACCGTTCGCCGCGTCTCCCCTTTTCATATCCTGGCCGTCACCTTCACCAACAAAGCGGCGGAGGAGATGCGCTCCCGCCTGGAGGCTCTGTTCGGCGAGCGAGCCGCTGAACTCACCCTGGGAACCTTTCACGCCATCTGCGCCCGCTTCCTGCGACGCGAAGCTGCATTCCTGGGCCTGAACCCTCAATTTGTGATCTACGACGAAGAGGATCAGCTGGAGGCCATCCGCCAGGCGCTGCGAGATCTGAATCTGGATGAGAAGCGCTACCGGCCCGGCGCGCTGCGGGCCGCCATCTCCCGGGCCAAGAACGAGTTCATCCGTCCCGAGGACTATCCCATTCGCACCTATTTCGACGAGATCATCGCCCGCGTTTACAGCCGCTATGAGGAACGCCTGCGGGCCGCCGACGCCCTGGACTTCGATGATCTCCTGCTGCGGGCAGTCGAGCTGTTCGAAAACCATCCGGAGGTTTCAGCCCGCTACCAGGAGCGTTACCGCCACCTCCTGGTGGACGAGTTCCAGGATACGAACACCGTGCAGTATCTCCTGCTGCGGCAGCTGGCCTCCCGACATCGCAACCTGTTCTGCGTGGGGGATGAGGATCAGAGCATCTACGGCTGGCGCGGGGCAGACTTCCGGAACGTCATCCGCTTCCGTGAGCATTTCCCCGATGCCCGCCTCATCATCCTGGAGGAGAACTACCGCTCCACTCAGACCATCCTGGAAGCGGCCCAGTCCGTTATCCGTTTCAACACCGAGCGATACAATGAGAAGCGTCTGGTGGCCGCCCGCGGGCCTGGTTCCCCCATTACGGTCTATGAAGCCTTCGATGAGGAGGACGAAGCCGCCTTCGTGGCCCGTCGCGTTCAGGAGCTTATCGAAACCCACGGAGCTCGGCCCCAGGAGATCGCGGTGATGTATCGGACTAACGCGCAATCCCGGGCGCTGGAGGAGGCCTTCGTGCGGGCCGGGCTCCCCTACCGGCTGGTGGGCGGCGTCCGCTTCTACCAGCGCCGCGAGGTCAAGGACCTGCTATCTTACCTTCGGCTGGTCCTGAACCCCCATGATGATCTCAGCCTGGTCCGCGTCCTGAACGTGCCCCCGCGGGGGATCGGCTCGGCGACGCTCTCCAAACTGACGGCGCTGGCCCAGCATCAGAAAGTCTCCCTCTTCACCGCCATCGAACAGGCCACAGGAGGCACTGCCGGGATCTCTCTCTCCCAGAAAATCCGCCACGCCCTCGCCGACTTCGTCGGACGGGTCCGGGCCTGGCAGGCCGTGCGGGACGAGGTGAGCGTAGCGGAGCTATTGCGGCGCATCATCGATGAGATCGGTTACGCGGAATACCTGGAAAGTCTGGAGGAGCAGGACCGGGAGATCGGGGGACGGCGCTGGGATAACGTGCTGGAGCTGTTACGGGTTGCCGCGCCTTATCGCCCGGGCGCTTTCGAAGATCCCCTGGCGGCCTTTCTCGGCGAGGCGGCGCTGATCTCTGATGTGGATACCCTGCGGGACGATGTGGAGGCCCCCATTCTGTTAACGCTCCATGCCGCCAAGGGCCTGGAATTCGCGGTCGTGTTCATCACCGGGCTGGAGGAGGGGTTACTCCCCCACAGTCGTTCGATGGATGAACCCGCAGCCCTGGAGGAAGAGCGGCGCCTGTTCTATGTGGGGATGACCCGGGCCAAAGATCTCCTGGTCCTGACCTATGCCTTCCGCCGCTACGATGAGATCCGCACACCCTCCCGGTTCCTTCGGGAGATCCCGAAGGAGCTGCTGACGGGGGCAACCCCTCGATCCCGGCGAGAGCGCAAGACGGCCGCTCTCCAGGAAACCCCTGTGGTCCCCCCTTCCCGCCTGCGTTTCCGCCCCGGCACACGGGTTCACCATCCCCGGTTTGGGGAAGGGCTGGTCCTGGAGAGCCGGTGGGTTGGATCGGATGAAGAGGTGGTGGTGATGTTCGAGGAAGTCGGCCTCAAGCGGCTCCTGGCCGGCTTCGCCAGCCTGCAAATCCTCCCGGATTCGGCGCATCCCTCTTCATAGCAGACCCATGGGTCTGGTCCCGATGGGGCGCTCACCGAGTGGGGCACCTTGCAGGGCCCCTACAAACGGCGTGCGCGGCGCCTTCGGTAGAAATCGCACCCGCGTCGCACCGGGCAGAGATCGCAGCGAGGTCGCTGGGCTTTACAGATCTCCCGGCCATGGCGGATCAGCAGCAGGTGGAAAGGAAGATAACGCCTCGGGGGGACCAGGTCCTCCATCCAGGCGTGAGCTTTCTCCGCGGACATCCCCTCCGGGATCAACCCCAGACGGGTTCCCACGCGATACACATGGGTATCCACCGGGAACGCGGGCTTGTCCAGTGAAAACAGCAACACGATGGCGGCTGTCTTCGGCCCCACTCCATCCAGCCTCCGCAACCAGGCTTTGGCCTCCTCCACGGGCCAGTCCGCCAGGAAGTCCAGGGACAGCTTCCCGCGCTCTTCGGAGATCCGTTGCAGGATCCGCTGAATACGGGGAGCCTTTTGAGCAGAAAGCCCGGCCGGTCGGATGGCCTTCTGCACAGCCTCCACCGGGGCATCCCGCACCGCCTCCCAGGTGGGGAACCGATCCCGCAGCCGTTCGAAAGCCCGCCAGCTGTTGACGTCGCTGGTGTTCTGAGAGAGGATGGTCAGGAT
>JAUQQB010000375.1 GCA_030550075.1 Chloroflexota bacterium
CGCCCCAGATCCCCAAATTTCCTTAAGTTCTCGAAGTTCTCGCTCCTCGCGGCCCGGAAGATCGTCGGGGGAGGGCAAATCATTTATAGGTTAAAACTGCCGGAATTCCGAACCGGAATGATGCGGGAGCCGGGACAAAGCTCCATAGAGGGAGGATCGCATGACGCTGGAGGAGCTGTTGCGTGAGACGAACACCATTCCCAGCGTGGAAGGGAGCTTTCTGTTCGATGAGAACGGGGTGGTCGAGGCGAGCACTTTGCCGGCGCGTTACCCGGCGGAGGCCCTCGCTTCGGCAGCTCGAATCGCCGCGCGAGCCCTGGGAGCCCTTGAAGCCTCCCGCCGTCGGGTCCAGGAAGTGGAAATGGTCTTCGCGGAAGGGCGCCTGATCCTCCGCCGGATCCCGGCGGGGTACCTGGGGATCTGTTGCGCCCGTCAGATTAACCGGCCGTTGCTGGACCTTGCCCTGAATCCCATCATTCGATCTCTGACAACGGCTTTGAAGGAGCGTCCGTCAGCGCCCCGCAGGCCACGGGCATCCGCCCCCCGGATCTCCACGGTGACCCAGGATCTGGTAAAGGAAGGACAGCGCCTGGTGGAAGCTGCCCGGACTCGTGGCCTCCTCCTGCGCTTGCTGGGCAGCGCAGGCATCGCCTATCATTCTCCCTCCGCGGCCCGCTATCTGCCCGCGCCGGCCTATCTCGGGCTCGAGCTGGCGGCTCCCTCCGGACAGGGGAAGGCGGTGGGGGATTTCCTGGAGGAGCAAGGGTATGAGCCGTTCGCCCGCTTCAATGCCTTTTATGGATCCCGGCGACTTCACTTCCGCAAACCGGAGACAGGCTGGCATGTGGATGTGTTCCTGGATGCTTATGAGATGTATCATCGCGTGGAATTCACGAAGGTCCTCGCCCAGGAGGATATGACGCTGCCGCCCACCTATCTGCTCCTCTCCCGTCTGCAGGTGGTGGAGGCCAGCGAAGCGGACCTGCTGGAGATCGCCGTTCTGTTGCTGGACCATGAGGTGATGGAAGGGGATCAGCTGGAGACCGTGAACCTGCGGGTGATCGCGGGGTTGTGCGCGGAGGATTGGGGCTGGTATCGGACGACGACCATGAACCTGGAGCGGGTGGCCCGACAGGTTGAGGGTTGGGAGGAGCCAGATCGCGGACGGGTCCGTGATCGCCTGGAGCGATTGCGCCGGGCGATTGAATCAACTCCTAAGAGCCTGGGCTGGCAAATGCGCGCCCGCCTGGGAGAGGCGGTTCGGTGGTATCAAATCCCTATCCGGGTTGAGGAGGGATCACGGCCGGACATGGCCATTGGATAAAGCATTTCGTGGCAGGGGGCGCTAAGGGCCTTAACCGCAGCATCTCCGGGAGTTATGCAGTTGAAAGTCCTGAAGGTAGGGCAAATGATGCGACAAGTCTCTCTCTGATTCCACAAGGAGGGGACAGGATGGCCTCTGAGTCCGTACGCCGTCTGGGGCAGATCATCGGGGAGATCCTGTATGGGATGGCCCTGCACGATATGGTGCGGGCGAACCTGCGTCAGAGAGGATCCATGGAGCATCTCTTCCTGCTGATCACCTTTGGGGATCTGGTGGGCATTCCCATCATCCCACCCTATTATTGCCTCCGCCTGCTCCCCTTCATCGTGCCCCAGATCCATTCCTGGCGTCGGCGTCTGCTCCGCGAGCGGGACCTCACCGATATGCTGTTCTGAGGTGAGAGAGGATGACCCCTCGCCGACGGATCCTTCTGGTGGTCGAGACCACGGATCTCCTTCGCCATGCGGCGCTCCTCGAAGCGGCAGCATCGCGCTGGGAGGTCCTGACCCTTTCCCCGCGCGAGGTCCTCTCCGAACCGATGGAGGAACCTCTCGATGCCATCCTCGTCGCCACAGAACGTCTGCCGGAGGAGTGGCTGGAGCGCTGGAGGCGAAGAGAAGAGCGTCCCCTGCTGGTGCGCCTGAGCGACCGGGCATCCGAGGCCTGCCAGGCCTCCGAAGGGCCATGGGATTGGATCATTCCGGCCTCCCAGCCCTGGCCGGCGCTGGAGACCCTGTTCTCCGCCCCGCTCATGGACCCGAAGCCGGAGGTTCCGGTTCGGAAGGTATTGCTCGCCGGAGAGGCGACGGTCGGCAAGACCTCCCTGGTGACGTTTTACCTGCACCGCGCCTTCGATCCCCGCCGCCGGATGACGATTGGGGTGGATATCCATGTATGTCCGGTGGAAATCGAAGGGATGGCCGTGCGTCTGGTGGTGTGGGATGTGGGTGGGCAACGGCGCTTTGTCGCCCTGCGGGATCTCTTCTATCGAGGCGCGGCAGCTGGGGCCCTGGTCTTCGATCTCAGCAACCGCCTCTCGTTCTATCAGCTTCTGAGCTGGTGGCAGGAGCTGCGTCGCCACATCGGATCGATGCCGTTGCTTCTGGTGGGGAACAAGGCAGATCTCCCACGAGAGGTCTCCCGCTTTGAGGCGGAATCCCTGGCCCGAGCGTGGGGCACACCGTATTTTGAGACCTCCTGCGTCACGGGCATGGGGATCCCGGAGTTCTTCCGAGCGCTGGCCGTGGCCGCTCTGCGCGGAGTTTCCTCATGATCCCCAGCGGGGCTTCTCCGTTTTGATTCGTGGGGCAAGCTCTCCTTTCTCCCCCCTCCATGGCTCTTGGGGCCATAGCGCTTTGCTCGTTTTTCATTTTCTCTCCTTTCCCAAGGCTCTTTGAGCCATGGGAAGGAGGAAAGAAAAATATTGGGGGTCGGGTGGTCACCTTTGACGGCCCACCCGACCCCAAAAGCTCAAGGGATCAGCAGCGTAGCTGGAACTGGAAAGCCCTGAATCCTCAAGCCGAGCGCTGGCAATCAAGTGGCGCTATCATTCTCAGGAAAGCCATCCCTGCTGACGGGCGAAGGCCGTCACCCCGGGGATCTCGAAGTAGTTCCCCTGATAGGCCTGAATCCCGTAGTAGATGAACAGCACCAGCGCCGCTAAGCCCAGAAGAGGGGTGATGCACCCGATGATCGGGATCAGCCCCAGGGCGAAGAAGATCACGGTCAAAGCGACCTGGGCGACGAGGGCCTGAACAGCGTGATATTTCTGAAAAGGGCGGTTCTTCATGTCGGTGAGCAGGATGATGAGGGGGACGATGATCCCGATGAGATAAGCCAGCAGGGCCATCAGGCGATCCTGATCTCCCGCTTCCTCCACCGGCGCCTTTCGCAGGTTAACCAGCATACGAGCCCCCTTTCGGTTTAAAGAGGAGTTATGTGGACAAGCTATGTTTACGCCCAATTAAATCATGGTTTATTACATTGTAACGGAAAAAATACGTTCACGCAAGATGCTTAACCGGTTTCTAATAAACTTCACAAATTTTGGTCAGACACCGAAGGCACGCGACTCCTTCAAAAATAAGAGGAAAACCTCTCCTTGGGGTAGGGTTTGACGAGAGGGATCCATCTGATTTATGGTTGTAAGAGGTTTGGAGTCTAAATCTGGAGCGCATCCAACGAGGTGAACACTATGCTGGACGTAGAGCGTATCCGGCGCAATCCGGAGGAGATCCGGATCGGTCTTCAGCATCGAGGGGAATCCCCCGATCTGGTGGATCGCTTTCTGGAGCTGGACGAGGCGTATCGGGCGGCGCTACAGGAAGTGGAACGGTTGC
>JAUQQB010000376.1 GCA_030550075.1 Chloroflexota bacterium
TCCACCTTTAGAGCTTTCAACTGCGTAACTCCTAACTGAACGAAGCCTGAAACGGAGGGAGCGATCTCTATGATTCGAATCAGCGGCGAGAAACACTACGCGCATATTCCGGAGATCCTGGAGCCACCAAATCTGATCGAGATCCAGCATCGATCGTTTCAATGGTTCATTGAAGAGGGCTTAAAGGAGCTCTTCGATGAAATTTCCCCCATTGAGAGCCTGAACGGTCAGATGCGTTTGTATTTCCCGGGCAACAACCCGGTGGCCAAGCAGCTGAAGTTGCGCTACTGGTTCGATGAGCCCAAATATTCAGAGCTGGAGTGCCTGGAGCGGGACCTCACGTACGGCCGCGGGATGTGGGTTCAGGTGGCCCTGATCGTGGCCGGGCGGGAGCCGATGGTGAAAGATATCTTCTTCGGGGAGCTCCCGTGGATCACCCGCAACGGCACGTTCATCTATAACGGCACGGAGCGAGTGGTGGTCTCCCAGCTCATCCGCTCGCCCGGTGTCTACTTCGATGTCGAGGAGGATCCCTCGCTGGGTCGCCCCTTGGCAATGGCGAAGCTGATCCCGGATCGGGGGGTATGGCTGGAGTTCGAGACCCGGCGCAATGATCTGCTTATCCTTCGCTTTAACCGTCGTCGCACGGTCCCGGTCACCCTCTTCCTGCGCGCCCTGGCCGCGCTGGATGATGAGATCAGCGAGATCCTGAAAGAGGGGACCGACGAGGAACTCCTGGAGCTTTTTAAAGATGTGGATACCCATCCCGATCACCCTTACATCCTGAGCACCATCCGGCAGGAGGGCCGGCTGGAGCCCCGGGAGGGCCGCACCCTGGCTCAGGAGGCCATGATCGAATTCTTCCGCCGGATGCGCCCGGGCGATCCGCCGACGCTGGAGAACGCCCATTCGTTCCTTGCGGCCCAGCTCTTTGATCCTCACCGGTATGATCTGCATCGAGTCGGCCGGTATAAGATGAACCGTCGGCTGGAGCTCTCCATCCCGATTCATCATCGCACGATCACCAAGCAGGACATCGCAGCCATCATCAAAGAGATTATTCGCATCAATAACGGGCTGCGGCCGCCCGATGATATGGACCATCTGGGCAACCGACGGGTGCGCACAGTGGGCGAGCTGATCCAGGCCAAGATGCGGGTGGGCCTGCGCCGGATGGAGCGGGTGATCCAGGAGCGCATGAGCATTGCGGATCCCGCCACCGTCACTCCTCTGCAGCTGATCAACATTCGCCCGGTGATGGCGGCGCTGCGGGAGTTCTTCGGCTCAAGCCAGCTCTCCCAGTTCATGGATCAGACCAACCCATTATCGGAGCTCACGCACAAGCGCACCCTTTCGGCGATGGGGCCGGGCGGTCTGCGGCGGGAGCGCGCCGGCTTCGAGGTGCGGGACGTCCACCTCAGCCACTACGGCCGGATCTGCCCGATTGAGACGCCGGAAGGGCCGAACATCGGTCTGATTGGCCGGCTGGCGATCTACAGCCGGGTGAACGAATTCGGCTTCATCGAGACCCCTTATCGGAGGGTGTTGCGGGCAGTGCCGAACCGGCCGGAGGATCTAATCGGTCGGATCCTGCGGGAGGACGTGGTGGATCCAGAGACCGGGGAAGTGATCGCGCCGGCCGGGACGGAGGTGGACGCAGCTGTGGCGAAGCGGATCGCCCGTCTACCGCTGGAGGAGATTAAGGTCCAGCCCTTCGTGACCCAGGAGATTGTGTATCTCACGGCCGATGAGGAGGAACGCTACGTCATCGCCCAGGCGAACGTAGAGCTGGACGAAAGGGGACACTTCAGGCAGGCCCGCGTCCCTGCCCGTCATATGGGGAAGTTTATGATGGAGGTCCCGGAGCGGATCGATTACATGGATGTTGCCCCGCGCCAAATCGTGGGGGTCTCCGCGTCCCTGATTCCCTTCCTGGAACATGATGACGCCAACCGCGCCCTGATGGGTTCCAATATGCAACGGCAGGCGGTGCCGCTTCTGCGCCCTGAGGCTCCCATGGTGGCGACCGGGATGGAGCGGATCGCTGCCCGGGATTCCGGGCACGTTCTCCTCTCGGAGGTCGATGGGGAGGTCGTCCAGGCCACCGCCGACGAGATCGTGATCCGGGGGACCAACCGGCGATTGTATCGCTACCCGTTGCGGCGTTTCCAGCGGTCGAACCAGAGCACCTGCATCCACCAGCGCCCACTGGTCTTTAAGGGCCAGAAGGTGAAGAAGGGCCAGGTCATCGCGGACTCCAGCAGCACGGATCAGGGGATGCTGGCCCTGGGCCGCAATCTCGTGGTGGCCTTCCTGTCGTGGGAGGGCCAGGTTTTTGAGGACGCAATCGTGATCAGCGAGCGGCTGGTGCGGGAGGATGTTTATTCCTCCGTCCATATTGAGAAGCACGAAGCCGAGGCTCGCGAGACCAAGTTGGGCCCAGAGGAGATCACGCGGGATATTCCTAACGTTGGCGAGGAGCAGCTCCGGGATCTGGACGAGACCGGGATCATCCGCATCGGCGCGCTGGTCGGTCCGGGCGATATCCTGGTGGGCAAGATCACGCCCAAGGGCGAGCGGGAGATGACCCCGGAGGAGCGGCTGCTCCGGGCGATCTTCGGAGAGAAGGCGCATGATGTGAAGGATTCCTCATTGCGGATGCCGCACGGCGAGCATGGGAAGGTGATCGATGTGAAGTTCTTCGCCCGGGATGAGTATCGGGAACTTCCTGCTGGCGTGAATGCCGTTGTGCGGGTCTCGGTGGCCCAGTGGCGGAAGATCACCGAGGGCGACAAGATGGCCGGCCGCCACGGTAACAAGGGTGTGATCTCCAGGGTCGTGCCTGTCGAGGATATGCCCTTCCTGCCCGATGGCACCCCAGTGGATATTATCCTAAACCCCCTCGGGGTGCCCAGTCGGATGAACATTGGGCAGCTCCTGGAGACCCATTTGGGTTGGGCAGCCTCACACCTGGGCTTCCGAGCCATCACCCCGGTGTTCGACGGAGCCGATGAGCAGGAGATCGAGGCGGAGCTGGCCCGGTCATGGATGATCGACACGGCCTGGGAGGATGCCCGGCGCCAGTGCTGGAGCTGGCTGAAAGCCCAGGGCTACGATCTTTCGGAGCTCCAGGATGATGCAGAGGCCCGCTTGCTTTATCTCTCAGCCATCCTGGGGGCCCGGGGCTATGATGTGGATCGCCTAGCCACCGATGAGGTCTACGCTCGTCGCAGCAATCTTCGGGAGTGGCTTCGCGACCGGGGCTACGATCCGGATGAGATCCTGGTGTTTGAGGATAATCCGCGCTCTCCGGAGAAGCGTCGGAAGGCAGATGAAAGGGCTATTCTGGTGGGGTTGCGATTATGGATGGAGCGCCTCGGGGTGGATGACCGGCACATCCCTGATGAGCAAGTTCGCCAGCAGGCTATGGAAGTGATGTTGGAGACGGGCCATCCGATGCCAATCTTAGGCAAGATGATCCTCTACGATGGCAAGACGGGCGAGCCCTTTGATCGGCCGGTGACGGTCGGCGTGATTTACATGATGAAGCTGGCCCACCTGGTGGAGGACAAGGTGCACGCCCGGTCCACTGGTCCTTACTCCCTGATCACCCAGCAACCGCTGGGCGGCAAGGCGCAATTCGGTGGCCAGCGCTTCG
>JAUQQB010000377.1:0-458 GCA_030550075.1 Chloroflexota bacterium
CGCCGGGGCCCCCGGGTGGGGCGGCCTCGTCGCCTGGTCCCGGATACATACCGGGTCTTGCGGGGTGCGGTGGAACGCTTCTTTGCCTGGCTGAAGGGCAGCTTTCGGCGTTTGGTCCTGCGTCACGAGCGCCTCCTGGCAACCTTCCGGGCTTTCGTATACCTGGCTTGCTTCCTCATCGCATGGAGAGTTTTGAGATGAGTTCCATAATAGATTGGCACAAATCCCCATCCTTCTAAAGGATGATAGGTGACTTCCGGCCAATAGCCATTTCCACTGACAGCACGCGAATTCGCGATAGGGAAAGCCAGCACACCTGCCTCGTCTTCATCAGTCTTAGGAGTTACCCAGTTGGTCCTCTTCCTCGGGTCTTGGGGGCTGAGGCGGGTGCCTTCGGTGCCCGCCTCAGCCTCCCAAAATAATTCTTCCCCCCTCCCCGCAGCCCCAAGGGCTGCGGG
>JAUQQB010000377.1:468-3651 GCA_030550075.1 Chloroflexota bacterium
CGCCCCCCCCACACCACCAAAATAAACCCCCCCCCCCCCCCCCCCCCCCCCCCGCCCCCCGGGGAGGGGGATAAAGGGGGGCCTCTCACCAGGACACAAACCCACTATACATGGCCGTGTTCGGCCCCACGTTCCAGATCATCGGATAATACCAGCCTGCCTGGTTCACCCTTAGTTGACAGACTCCTGCTCCTCCAGAGACCTGACAGCCGTAGAAGATCCCCGAGGCCTGACTGGTCAATCCGATCCGGAAAGTGTTGGAGGCCGGGGTCCAAGTGATCGAGATCGTCACCATATCGCCAGCGTTATACCAGTAGGGCCCATAGAGATGAGCCACACCGGGATCCAGCACGCCGCCAACCGGAATGGACCCCGCAACCGGCTCCGGCTTCCCCTTGTGCTCCTGCTTCACCTTCGCCTCATCCGGAGACTCCTGCACAGCGCGGATCTCCCCCGCAGCCTGCCCCTGGACCACCACTCCGCCCAGGTCCGTCGCGCTCAACGAGGCCTGAGAGGAGGGAGTAGCCCGCGTAACCGGGCTATCCGCCGCATCCGGGTCCCCCACCTTCAATTCGGTGCCAGAGACGGTGCGGGATGGCGCCACGGTTTGGGCCAGCGCAGTGCCGCCCAGGACCAGGCCACCCACCAGCACCAGCACGCCGAAGATCAGCCAGATCTTCCTCATTGCGCACCTCCCGTGGAAAGATTTTTCCACCCGATATACCCACCCAGTGGCCTGAAGGTTGGGGGATGGATGATCCAGGGGTCTCGCGGATCATCCATCCCCAAAAAGGAACCCTCATCGGTAGGCGATCTTCCAGGAGCTTACCGCGTCGTTGAGCGCGTAAAACGCGGGGCAATCGGGTCCACACGCGTAAGAGGGGCCGCTGTAGTTGTAAAGATCGTAAACCGTGATGAGATTGCACGTCGAGAAGCCCTTCCCTGACGCAAAGCGATTGTCCACCCCGTCTTCCGTCAGGTTCGGCCGCCCATAGCTGTATCCGGCCGAGCACGGATACGGGCCGTAATATTCGATGAGTGGCGTCGTGTAATCCGGCGCGTCATAGAAACGAGCGATCAGATACAGCGACTCGAGCGATTGGCCCTCCACCGCTTCGATCCGGCCCCGTCCGCACACCGGCTTCGTGGATCCCCCGCCCTGCTCCAGCGGCTTCATCACCACCACGCATCGGTACTCGGACGAATCACTGGGACCTCGCACGATGGGGCTGGTCCCCGTCGGCTTCGGCTCCGAGATGACCAGCTCCTCCGGGCTCAACGGCTCAAGGATCGTCTGGGGGATCGCACCCATCTCCTCCGAGAGCCGGACGGCGATCAGCCCCGGCGGGCCTTCCAGCAAGCCCGGCTGAGCCAGGGCGATGCCGCCCGCCAGCAGCCCTCCCATCAGGACGAGGACTCCCACCAGCCACCGCCTGGACGAAATCCGCTTCCACATCGCGCACCTCCCGCGGAAAGATTTTTCCACCCGATATACCCACCATGCGGCCTGAAGGTTGGGGGGTGCAGCTTATCAGGCATATGGAGTCTCGCGATGTGAAAGAAACATCCAAAGCGATGGATGCTGTAGCGAGCCCCAACCCCATGCGGTGGGTTTGCGGACTTTTGGGGAGGGGCTCCGTCTTCCTCAATGGAGCGCTCCGTTGGCTTCCGGATTGTTACTCTGGCCAGACAAAGCTCAATAAAAACACCGGGGGCAAGCGCTGGACGCTTGCCCCCGGTGTTCAGGCGCGGAGACCATCAGCAGCGGTCTTCCAGAGTTCACCGTCGCCGCCTTGTTCGGGCGTAGAAGGGGAGCAGCAGGCTCATCGCGGTCTGCAGGAGCTGGCGGCGGGCCCGCAGGGCCATGACCTTGGCCTGACGCACCGGCTCGAGCCGATTGAGATCGGGGAGCGACACCGGCAGCCGCACCGGCCAGTTCTCCACCGCGATCGGTCGGTCCTCCGGTCGCACGCCGTAGCGGACCACCGCCCCGGCCCATGTCAGCCCGGCCCCGAAGCCGATGAGAAGCAGGTTGTCCCCCTCCCGGATCCGCCCCTGTTCCATGGCCTCGGCGAAGGCGATCGGGATCGAGGCCGCCGACGTGTTCCCATAGCGGTCGAGGTTCAGGAAGACCTTCTCCATCGGGAATCCCAGTTCGCGGCAGGCGGCCTCGATGATGCGCTCGTTGGCCTGGTGGGGGATCATCAGGTCGATCTCATCAGGAGCCAGGCCGCTGCGGGCGATGGCCTCAATGGCGACCTTGCCCAGCACGCGGGTGGCGAACTTGAACACCTCCCGCCCGTTCATCCGCAGCAGATGGCCCTTCCGTCGGATGGTTTCCTCAGTGATGACGGCGTTGGTGGAAATCCCGGGCACGATGAGGTGCTCCGCCCCCGAGCCGTCCGATCCCAGCACGAACGAAAGGAGCCCGGTGGGCAGCTCGCTGGCCTGGAGGACCATCGCCCCAGCCCCGTCGCCGAACAATACCGCGGTGTTGCGATCGGTCCAGTCGATGTTGCGGCTGATGATCTCGGCCCCGATGACGAGGATGTTGCGCATCAGGCCGGCGGCGATGAAGGCGTGGGCGACGGCCATGCCATACATGAAGCCGGTGCACCCGGCGCCCAGGGTGAAGGCCCCACAGCGGGCGTTCAGTTTATGCTGAATAATGGATGAGACCGGAGGGATCACATAATCAGGAGTGGAAGTCGCCACAATAATCAGATCGAGGTCTTGAGGAAGGATGCCTGCGCGGGCCATCGCCTCCCGCGCCGCGGCCACCGATAGATCCGACATGGTCTCGCCCGGCTCCGCGATCCGCCGCTCCCGGATCCCCGTTCGCGTAAGGATCCATTCCTCCGTGGTGCGTAGCTGTTGAGCCAGTTCCCGGCTGGTGAGCACCCGCCGGGGAACCGCCATCCCCCATCCAGCGATCCGGCTATACCATGGCATTTCATCCTCCTTTCGAGTCTGGAATCTCCTCTCCCTATGACCCTCCAGCATAGCAGGAGGAGAAAGCGTTTGTGAAGCAGAGCAGGCCGCAGAGTCATCCGTCCTGCTGCCTCCTATCACCTTAACGCCGTGTGGTGTGAAGCCGGCGATATGCCCATACCCCTACGGCCGCCGTCCCCAGGATCACGCCCAGCCACCACCTCGAGTGCAACGGGGAGGGAACCGCGAGGC
>JAUQQB010000378.1 GCA_030550075.1 Chloroflexota bacterium
GCCGTGGGGAGGGGGGAGAAAGGGGGGTGGGGCCCTTCCGCCGCTTCGCGGGAGCTCCGAACGGAATGTGGCCCGGCTGAATAGTTACCAAGTTTTTTGATCCCCCTTCCTCACGGCCCGAAGGGCCGTGAGGGGGTAAATGATGCAACAGGCCTGCCGCAGGCCTTTTGTGGCTGTTAAACGTTATCCGGAACAGCGATCGGGATGGCGAGGTAGAAGGCGCTGCCCTGGCCCAGCTGGCTTTCCACCCAAACTCGCCCCCTGTGCCATTCCACAATCGATTTCACAAGCGCCAGCCCCAGGCCGCTCCCTTTCACATGGGCGGTCTCTTTGCGGCGCACCCGATAGAACTTCTCGAAGATCCGCGCCTGATCCCCCGGCGCAATGCCGAGCCCAGTATCCCGCACCCAGACCACTACCTCCGCATTTTGTTCGGTAAGGCCTAAGGAGATAGCCCCTCCTTCCGGCGTGTATTTGATCGCATTGTCGACCAGATTGGTAATCGCCCGGCGCAGCCACGTGGGGTCTCCGTTCACAATTCCATGACCTTTGATCTCCAGCGTCATGCGAAGCCCCCGGGCCATCGCCTGGGGACGCAGCTCGTGGAAAATATCCCGGATCAGGTCGCTCAGGCGGCAGATCCTTCGCTGGCCAATCCCCTCCTCGATTCGCCTCAGATCCATCAGATCCTCGATGAGCCGTGTCATCTGATCAATGCCGCTCATAATCTTCTCCACATATTCCTGCTGGCGAGAGGTCAGGGGTCCGGCCATGCCCAGCATGGTGACGAAGCCCCGCATATAGGTAAGTGGAGAGCGCAGATCGTGGGAGACCGCAGCGATGAAGTCTGACTTCAACTGGTCCAGCGCTTTAAAGGGGGTGATATCCCGCACGAATAACAGCTGGCCGATTTCTCGCCCATCCTCCAGGCGTAGATCATAGCGCCCCGCCCAGAGCGCCCGGCCATCGGCACGCCGGAATTCCCGACTTCGAATCTGTCCGGGTGGGATCTGTTCATTTAATAGCTCGCGTAGCTCCGCGTCCTTCAGGAGTGGGGCGACGGGTTGACCCAGGGCCCTGGAGGCCGGAAGGCCCAGGAAACGCTCCGCCGCTGGATTCAGGTAAAGCAGATCCCCGTGTCCATCGATTAGCATCAGCACATCCGGGCTGCTCTCCAGGACCGCCCGAAGCCGTTCGCGTTCAGCTAAAACAGCCTCATACAGGCGGGCTCGGGCGATGAACACCGCCGTCTGGCTAAGGATCAGGCGAATCAATGGCTGTTCGGTCCCCATCACCTGTCGGGGTTGAGCAAAGGCGATCCAGGCGATCCCCAGGAGATCCTCTCCGGAATGAACGGGGAGGATCCCCAGCGCCCGTCCACAGTCTTCCTGCTGGAAAATCGGGGGGAGTTCCGGATGACGAAGCACATGCTCGATCCAGAGGGGTTCTCGCCGCTCCAGGCCCAGCTCCCAGCAGGCCTCATCAAGCGGCTCCGGACTGCGCTCGCCCGTCGTAGTGAACACCCGGAGGGATCCATGGGCTCCCGAGATGAGAATCCGGACCCCTGAGGCCTGGATCGCCTGCTCCAGCGATCGGGCGGCCGCGGAAAGGCCATGAGTTAGATCCATGGTCTCCACCAGCCGCTGGTTCAGTTCCAGCAACAGAGAAAGATCGGTCAGCCGGGCTCGCAAGCCGTGGCGCATGCGCTCCATCGCTTCCGCCAGCTGTCCAATCTCATCCGGGGCATCGCTCGGAATACGCATCTCCAGCTCACCCTCGGCCATGCGCCCTGCCGCGGTGGCCAGCTTTTGCAATCGCTGCGTGACCCGCCCGCTCAGCGCGCTGAGCAGCAGCGCCCCGATCACGATGAATGTGAGCAGGAAGATTCCGGAAGGCAGGACCAGCTCAAGGGCCCGCTGGATCCGCGCCGAACGGGGGTAACGAATGACGGCCCACCAATCGGTCCCTGGAAGCCGACGAAGGTGCAACTCGGTGATGGTCCCCGCAGGGGATTGTTGCGCGATATTGAGAGGTCCGGAAAGGGACGAAGTGGGGAGTGGGAAAACGTCCAGTAGTCGTTGTGGGTCCGGATGCAGCAGAATCTGTCCTTGGCGGTCGATGATAAATCCCTCGCTGATGGGCAGGCTACCGCCCAGGGAGGCCAGGGCCTCCCGAAGAGCGGGATGCTCCGCAATCCGCACGCGCCCGATCAGGAAGCCTGTTGGGGGCTCTCCCTCCAGCGGTGCCACGAAAGACAGGCCGGGCCTCCCATCCGGAAGGCGGTGCACTGTGGTGTGGATCACGGCGCGAGCAGCGCGGGCCTGAGCCAGCGCCGAGCGTTCCAGCGTCGAGAGCCCTTGGGCTTGTTCTCCCGCCGGATAGGCGGCCAAGATTTCCCCTTCCGTTCCAGTCAGCAAGATCGCATGGTAAATTGGCCCGGTTTGGACGAAGCGTTGAAGGATAGGAGCAACGATCTGAGGAGCCTCATTTCGAGGGATGCCCAGAGCGGCCAGGTCGGCCAGAAGAGTCTTTCCTGTATGCAGAAAATATGAGATCTGCTCGCCGGCGCGACTAATCCCCTGGTTGATCGCTCGCATCTGTTCTACATCAGCCTGACGGATCGCCAGGGCGCTCAGGAACAGGAAGAGAGTCAGGACGAGCGCAAAGATCCAGAATGAGAAGAAGAACAGGAAGCGTGCCTGGATCTGCCGGGCATAAAGCGGCCATTGAGGGGGCCGGGAGGTGGAGAAGATCTGAGGCCATCGGAGATGAAGCCCTTGAGCAATCAGCCCACAGATCATGGCGCTGATCCATGAAGGAGCCGCGATGGTGGTGATCAGCGTCCAAATCCCATCCAGCGCCTCGGGCCATGAAGGATAAAAGCTTCCCCAGGAGATCGCTTGCAAGAGCATCCAGGTCATCCAGCCTGCGATAGCCGCGATCAGCGGTTGACGAAGAACGTGGAAGGAATGCCCCGCATGATTCTGAGAAAGCAGCTCGCCAATCAGCGCTGCATCCAGGGCGATGATCCAGGGGAGATGCAGGAAGCGACCGTCACTCGTAAACCCAATCGCGGCCCCCATCATCAGCCCGGCCAGCCCAAGCGCGCCTGGCCGGAGTCGTCCGCCCCAGATCAAAAAAGGTAGCCAGAGCAAGACCGGAAAACCAACCTGGAAAGGAAGACCCGGAAAATTCCAGGAGAGCACAGGGGTGAGACTTGTAAGGAAGATCAGCAACAGAAAGCCTCCGACTTCGGAGGTCCGGAGCTCCCTCCAGGAGCGGAGATCGTAGGGCTGTTTAAGCCATAAGCCGAACAGGGCCAGGAACCCGAGGATAGTCCATGCCCAGCCCCATAAGGAGCCAGGCCCTACCAGGTTGCCCGGGAAGCTCCAGAGCTCTAAATGCATGATGCAACTCCCTCTTCGGACGATCGATCCGCCAGCATAGATATTGTAGAGCTGAGGGCCCCCAAAGATAGCTGCCCAGCCCCAAGGCTCCTCTCCCGCTGGCAATGTTAACCCAGATTGGGATTCGAGGGGAAAATATATGGCCCTTATGGTTTTGGAATCGAAAGGAAGCGAAGCCTCACGATTTCGGATAGGACTTACGCAGTTCGTTTCCCTTGGGGGCTTTGGGGGCGGAGCGG
>JAUQQB010000379.1 GCA_030550075.1 Chloroflexota bacterium
GAAGCGCTCCCGCTGGTGGAGCGGGTGCCTCAGGTGTAGGAGATCACGGCGCCGGCCCACCTGTCTCCTAAAGGAGCTTTTCGGGATTCGGACGGGTTGCCGAAGGTGGTCTCTCCAATCCCTCCTGTTCGGGAATCACCTATGCCGTTCCTTATTGATGGCCACAATCTGATCGGGGCGATGCCGGATTTACGGCTGGAGGATCCGGACGATGAGGCGCGCCTGGTGGAGCGGCTTCAGCGGCTGGCGATGCGGACAGGGCGGCGGATCACGGTGATTTTCGATCGAGGAGCCCCAGGAAACATCTCCTCCTGGCCCTCGCGGGGAGGGGTGACGGTCCGTTTCGCGCCTTCCGGGATGACGGCGGATGAGATCCTGATCCGTCAGATCCAGGCGGAGCGCAATCCCCGCGGGCTCATCGTGGTCTCTTCGGATCGAAGGGTGCAGGAAGCGGCCCGGCGTCGGAGCGCGAAGGCCTGGTCTGCGCCGGAGTTCCTGGCCTATATGCAACGCCAACTCGGAGCGCGATCGTCCATTCAGGTCATTGAAGAGGAAAAGCCAGAGGGAGTGGACGCAGGAGAACTGAAGTATTGGATGGAGTTGTTTCGGGGGAAGGATCCAGAGCGTGGATAGGCCAAAGGTATTCTCTCCTTCCTCCCCACAGTGGAAAGAGCCGCGGAGGCAATCTGCTTTTCCCAGAGGAGGCGCTTTATGTTCGAGGACATCCGTCAACACCTCTCCGAAGTTCCTGAAGGAGAAACCATTGAGGAGAGCATGGAGAGCCGTCCTGCCGTTTCCTTGTTTCAGCGTTTCGTTTTCCTTCAACAACTTACTTCATCTCAACGCCTCATCCTGCTCGGGCTCCTCTTGATAGATCTGTGTTTGCTGGGGTTCCTTTTGTTTTTGATCATAGGGGTGATCCGCCTGGGATAGGGCTCCTAGAGAATCGGGCCAGCTCCTTTCTCCCCTCCCAGTGGCCCGAAGGGCGGCGGGGACGGAAAGAGAAGATTTTAGAGGGCCTGAGCCGCTCCCCAAACCTGGCGTATGGGAACTGCTGAGAAGGCTTCGATCCCGCGTTCGTCCCATTCCCTTTCAAGGGTTCTTTTCATAACACGAACGGCGCAAAGCAGGAGGGGGAAGGGAAAGGCGAGACGCAAGCTTCGTATAGAGCCTCCCTAATTTTGGGACCCATCCCCGGTCCAATTGGAGTTGCAGGATCGGAACGGCTACTGCTACAATATAAACAACTTGCTTTATCGCATGCATCCTGCGCCCGAGTAAGGCAAGGCCTGGAGCCCCCGTGTTCGCGGAGGAAACGCTGCGATGGCCGAGATGGTCAAGCTGTTGATGGCCTGGGATATCAAACCTGGCCACGAGCAGGAATATTTTGAGTTTATCGTCCGTGAGTTCGCGCCGGGGATGATGCGCCTGGGGATGGAGCCGACCGATGCCTGGTATACGATGTATGGCGAGGGTCCCCAGATCCTTACCGGCGCGATCGCCCAGGACATGGAGACGCTGCAACGTATCCTCACCAGTCCGGAGTGGCAGGAGCTGAAAAAGAAGTTGTTCCGCCACATCCGGAATTACAGGGAAAAGATTGTGAAGGCCACCGGGCGGTTCCAGGTGATCTGAACGGGCCGGCGGCCGTTAGGGGAAAGAGAAGCCTGATGTAAAAGGGTATCGCACATCGAAAGCGCGCGATTGCTATCCGAAAGGCGGGGAAGGGGAGGAGTAGGCACGGGCGGCGACGCCAGCGAGGGGGATCGGGTGCAAGCCCCTGTCGTGCGCTGTGCCGAAGGTCGCCCTGGAGTCGGCCGGATAACCGCCGGAGCGCTGCCTCCGGCCTGAGTTCGGCCCGGGCGCTGCCCGTTATCGCAGCCTGAGGGCAGGGGGATGAGCGCTTTCGATCCCCCTGAAGCAAGGTGGTACCGCGGGAGGTCCGCCCCCTCTCGTCCTTGTGACGGGAGGGGGCGTTTTATTTACTCACCAATGGTGCGAGTTCTCATCCACCTTCAATTTAGGTAGGAGTTACGCAGTTGAAAGCTCTAAAGGTGGGACGGAATGGCCCCACCCCCAAAGCCCCCATGGGAAACGAACTGCGCAAGTCCTATTCGGGTTAGGGATTTTTCAGGAGGCCGTCCTTTTCCACCTTGCCAGGAACTTGAACTCGCATCACTGATTACTAAGGTTTATAGGGCTGAGTGGGCCGCCGAAGGCAGCCCGCCCAGCCCATAAACTCCCAGATCCGAAGATCGGAGGCAGGGAAATGGCGACCGAAGCCATGGCGCTTCCCAAAACCTTCAACCCGCAGGAGATCGAGGAGCCGATCTACGAATGGTGGGAGCGGCAGGGGTTCTTCACACCCAGGATCGACCCCGCCCGGCGCCCCTTCGTGATCTCCATGCCCCCGCCCAACGTCACGGGGGAGCTCCATATGGGCCACGCGATGTTCGTGACCCTCGAGGACCTGATGATCCGCTACCATCGGATGAAGGGGGAGCCGACTCTCTGGGTGCCGGGGACGGATCACGCGGGCATTGCGACCCAGGTGATGGTGGAACGGGAGATCGCTAAGGAGGGCCTGACCCGCCATCAGCTGGGGCGGGAGCGGTTCCTGGAGCGGGTGTGGGCCTGGAAGGAGAAATATGGGGGCACTATCACCCGACAGCTGCGCCGGCTGGGAGCTTCATGCGACTGGACGCGGGAGCGCTTCACGATGGACCCGGTTTACTCCCGCGCCGTCCGCGAAGCCTTTGTCCGTCTTTATGAGCAGGGTCTGATCTATCGGGGAGAATATCTGATCAACTGGTGCCCTCGTTGCGAGACGGCCCTCTCCGATCTGGAGGTGGAACGGGAAGAGGAAGAAGAGGGACTCCTTTACTACGTCCGATATCCGCTTCTGGGGGATGGTTGGGAGGGACCCGCGGCGCCGTGGGGGAGCGGCCGCTGGGCGGAGGGCGCAAGGGCGTTCATCACCGTGGCCACCACACGCCCGGAGACCATCCTGGGGGACACGGCGGTGGCGGTGCACCCCGAAGATGGGCGCTACGCTGATCGGGTGGGCCGGATCGCGGTGTTGCCCGCACTGGGCCGTCAGATCCCCATCATCGCCGACCCGGCGGTGGACCGCGATTTCGGGACGGGGGCGGTGAAGGTGACGCCGGGGCATGACCCGACGGACTACGAGATCGGAGAGCGGCATGGGCTGCCCCGCATCAACGTAATGAACCCGGACGCCACAATTAACACGAACGGCGGCCCCTATGCCGGGATGGATCGCTTCCAGGCCCGGGAGGCGCTGGTCCATGATCTCCGGAAGGAAGGTCTCCTGGTGAAGATCGAGCCCCACCGCTACGCCCCCGGCCGCTGTCAGCGCTGCAACACCATTGTGGAGCCGCTGCTCTCTCTTCAATGGTTCGTGAACACGAAGCCGTTGGCGGAGGCGGCCATCCGCGTGGTGAAGGAGGGGCGCATTCGCATCCTCCCGGAGCGCTTCGAGAAGGATTACTTCCGCTGGCTGGAGAACATCCGCCCCTGGTGCATCAGCCGCCAGCTGTGGTGGGGGCACCGCATCCCGGCCTGGTATTGCGATGATTGCGGGCACATCACGGTGGCCCGGGAAGATCCTACGGCGTGCG
>JAUQQB010000380.1 GCA_030550075.1 Chloroflexota bacterium
CTTTCTGCCGATGGCCGGTGGCTGGCCTTCGCTGCGCCGGATGATGGGATCGTGCCCGAGGACCGCAACGGGGTCTTCGATGTGTTCCTCTATGATCGGGAGACGCAGCGGGTGGAGTGGCTCAGCCGTCCCTTAGATCCTCGGGATCCGCCCCTGCCCAGCGGGGTGCATCCGGTGCCGAACACGGATGGGGCGTGGGAAGGAGGGGTGACCATTTCCGCGGATGGCCGATATGTGGCCTTTGCTTCGGCGGCCCGGCTGGTGGAAGGGGCTTTTGCCCCCTGCGCGCCCTGGCCGTGGAGCGATCCGCTGCCCTTCTGCCGCCACATTTATCTGTATGATCGGGCGACAGGGCAGCGGACGCTGGTGGACCGGAATGAGCGGGGAGAGGCTGGAGATGGGGCGGCGGAAGGGCCAGGGATCTCCGGGGATGGCCGGTATGTGGTTTACGCGACCCGGGCGAAGAACCTGGGCGGGCTGGAGATCGGGCCATGCCCGCCGCGGGCGGCGTGGGGGCGGCCGTGCGACCTGCGCCTGGCGGTGTGGGATCGGGAGCGGGGGCGAACCTTTGTGCTGAGCCGGGGATGGGACGGGCGAACGGTGGAAGGCCCCAGCTACGATCCGGTGCTCTCGGCCGATGGCCGATGGCTGGCCTGGACCTCGGAGGCCATCGGGTGGACGCAGCAGGTGGTGCCAGTTTCTGGAAACCGGCCTGCCCCCTACCTTTACCTGGCGGAACTGGAAGCTCTGCTTCAGATCCAGAAATAGCCTATTGAGGGAAAGGGGGATGATCTCCCCTCGGCACTGGTCCCTTTCTCCTCCCCTCTCACCCTTTTATGGGGGGGTATGATGGGTCGAAGGCGAAGGCGGCTTTGCTGCATCGGACTCCTCGTGATGGGATTGCTGCTGGGGGCCTGTGGGAAAGGCGGCCCGGGCTCCCCCAGCCTGGCTTCGCCGGTCCGGACGCGCACGTGGGGCCTGGGTCGGATCACCGGGCTGGCCCTGGCCGGGGATCGCTCCACCCTGATCGTGGGGCTGACGACCGGGATCCTGCGAATCCAGCTCCACACCGGACAGCCGCTGGAAGGGCTCCTTCCGCTGGGCGAGGTCATCGCCCTGGCCGCCCAGCCCGGAGCCTCCCGCCTGGCGGTGGCCTGCTCCCGGGGTTGCCCGCGCCTGGCCCTTTATGCCCCTCCGGATCCGCGCCCGCAAACGACCCTCCTTCCAGAATCGGAGCCCGTTCAGGCTCTGGCCTTCTCCCCCGATGGCCGGTTCCTGGCGGCCTCCGGACTCCGGGTATTTTTATGGGCGCTGGAGCCGGAGCCGGCGCTGCGCTGGACGCTCCCACTGCAGGATTTTGAGGAGGTCCACCCGGGGGAGACGCTGGCCTTCACCCCGGACGGACAGCGGCTGCTGGTGGACGAGGGCTACGTGCGGATCCTGAGCGTGGAGAGCGGGCAGACGGTGGGCACCCTGGAGCCGGCCATCCCGGGATGGGATGTCACGGACCTCGCGCTCTCCCCGGATGGCCGCTGGGTGGCCGGAAGCGACCGGGAGGGCATCACGGTGTGGGATCTGGCCACAGGCCGGATCCTTCATCGGCTGGTTGAGCCTTATCCGGGTGCCCCGACCTGGGCGGAGGGAGGGCAGCTCCTGCTGTCCGGCCGCCGGGTCTGGGATCTGACCACCGGACAGCCCTTGCGGGACCGGGCCAGCGAGGCGTTCGTCCGGGGAGGGTTCCCGCTGGACCCCAGCGAGGTGATCTTCTGGACGGCAGGGATGGTGGGGGTGGAGGAGGCGCGGACGGGCCGCTGGCGCTCCCTGCTGGAGACCGGGGCGGGGATCGGCGGACTGGCCTTCGGGCCAGATGGGAAGACCCTGGCGTATGCGGGTGTGGATCACCAGATTCGGGTGCTGGCCGTGGAAACCGGACAGGAACAGGAGCGGCTTCCCCTGGGGAAGGGGGAAATGTATCCCCATGGGGAGGTCGTGATCCTCGAAGAGGCGGAAGGATGGCGGATCTGGGATCTGAGGGAACGGCGAGCATGGAGGATGCCCCCCGGGCCCCAGGGGTCTCCCTCCAGCGCCGCGGTGGCGCCGAACCGATCCTGGTGGGCGGTGGGAACGGAGACCGGGGAGGTGTGGGTCGGAGAGGTGGGCCGCGAGGGCTGGCGCTGGCAGCGGAAGGGAGGGCCGACCCCGGTGCGAGTCCTGGCCTTCGCGCCGGATGGGCGATGGCTGGCTGTGGGAAGCCATCGCTTCTGGCTGGGGACGGGAGAGGATCCCACGCCGTTACGGGTGTGGGAGACGGCGAGCGGTCAGCTGATCTGCGCCATGCAGGGATGGCTGGAGGTGATGCGCCTGGCGGTCCACCCGGATGGGCAGCGGCTGCTGGTGGTGGGCCTCCCGGAGCGGCCAATACCGGGGGAAAAAGCGATCGAGGAAGGGAAGCGGGTTGAACCGGAATGGCGAGGGGAATGGGTGAATGCAACCACCTGCGCCCGGCAGGCGGGGTTCCCGCTGGATGAGTGGCCGGGACCCCTGGCCATCTCCCCGGATGGGCGCTATCTGGCGCTTCCGGTGGGGGAGACGCTGTGGATATGGGATTTCCAGCAGGGGAATCCGAAGGAGCAGGCGCCCACATGGCGCCTGGAAGGGTTTTCGGCGAGGGCGCTGGCCTTCAGCCCCGACGGGCGCTGGTTAAGCGCCGTGATGGAGAATGGACAGGTCTCCCTCTGGCGCATGCCTCGCTGAACCCCGAACCCGGATCCAGTTAGCGAATCCCAGGAGCTGGAGAATAGGCGCATAGGGACTGTTATCTCTTTTTTCCTTTCCCACAATACTTTGCGGCATGGGGAAGCTGGAGCAATGGCCGCTTTCACATGGCAGGCGATACGGCCTATTGGAGATTAGGGGAGGACGAACCGCCGGGTCATCGTCGCCTGGATGATTCCACCCCGTGTCCCACAGGATTCACCATGAACTCATCTCAAAACTCTCCATGGGATGAGGAAACAGGCCAGGTGCACGAAACCCCGGAAGGTGGCCAGGAGACGTTCATAACGCAGGGCCAACCGTCGAAAGCCTCCCTTCAACCAAGCCAAGAAGCGTTCCACCGCCCCCCGCAAGACCCGATCCGTTTCCGGGTCAAAACGATCCGGCCGTCCCCGCCGGGACCTCCGACGATTCCGGGGATTCACGGGGATACTGGCCCGGATGCCCCGGCGCCGGAGTTCCGCCCGAATCGGGCGGCTGTCATAGGCCCCATCCCCGGCCACTTCCCAGGGCCGGGTCCGGCGCCCCACCCGCACGGTCTTCAGGACCCTGGGAAAGACCGCCCCTTCGGACTTCTGAGCCGATGTCCCCTCGATCCCCACGGGCACCCCCTGCGCCGTCACGACCGCGTGAACCTTCGTCCCCTTCCGCCGACGGTAGCCGTCGAAGCCCACCCCCTCCCCCCTTTTTTGGCCTCCACGGTCGTCGCATCGACCCCGACCCCCTCCAGGGACCGCTTCTTCTCTCGATACCCCCATTCCAGAAGGCGCTGCCACAGCTTCTCCCATACCCCCTGGGCTTCCCATTCCTTCAGCCTCCGCCAGGCGGTTTTGTATGAGCCATACTTCGCCGGCATATCCATC
>JAUQQB010000381.1 GCA_030550075.1 Chloroflexota bacterium
GAGGTCGCCCGTCGCACGATCCCGGACGCCGATGTGATCGTTTTCCTGGTCGATGTCTCCCAGTGGCCGGATGATGAGGATCGCATGATCGCGGATCTGCTGAAGGAACATGCGGCGGATAAGCCGGTGATCCTGGCGCTGAACAAAATTGACCTCCTGAAGTCCGACCGGGAGGGTCGCCTGGCGGCCTACCGGGCGTTAGCTCCCACCCCGCCGAACGCGGAGCTGCCGTTTCCCTGGGAGGAGGTCCAGATCTCGGCCGTTCGAGGCGATAACCTGGACCGCCTTCTGGAACGGATCATCGCGCATCTCCCGGAGGGACCTCGATATTACGATCCCGACATGCTCACGGATCAGCCGCTCCAGATGATCGTCGCGGAGCTCATCCGTGAGAAAGCCCTGCTCCTGCTGCGCGAGGAGGTCCCCCACGGGATCGCAGTGGAGATCACCGATTGGGTGAATCGCAATCCGAATCTGACCTACATCGCGGCCACGATTTACGTGGAGAAGGAAACCCATAAGCCGATTGTGATCGGCGAGAACGGCCAGATGTTGAAGCGTATCGGGGCCGCCGCACGCCAGGAAATCGAAGCCCTCCTGGGGCACTCCGTGTATCTGGAGCTCTGGGTGAAGGTCCGAAAGAACTGGCGTCGGGATCCCGAGCAGCTGCGCCGCCTGGGCTATGCCCTGCCACGCGAGCGCAAAGGGCGGCGATGAACGAGGGGGAAGCGATGGGTTCATCCCATTGTAGGACCACTGCTCGCAGTGGTCCTACAATGGGCAAGGCCTGTGCATCCTGCGCGCGGAAGCGCCGATTCAACCATGAATAGGAGTTACGCAGTTGAAAGCTCTAAAGGTGGAACGGAATGGCCCCACCCCCCTTTCTCCCCCCTCCCCACGGCCCAAAGGGCCGTGGGGAGGGGGGAGAAAAATCCTTGCCCCCATGGGAAACGAACTGCGTAAGTCCTACCATGAAAACACCTGCCGGGCTGCTGGTGCTGGATAAGCCGAAAGGATGGACCTCCCACGATGCCGTGGAGCGGGTCCGACAGCTCACCCGCATCCGGCGCATTGGCCATGCCGGGACGCTGGACCCCCTGGCGACGGGGGTGCTGGTGCTCCTGGTAGGGCCGGCGACCCGGCTGGCTGAGTTCCTGCTGGGCCACGATAAACACTATCGGGCGACGATCCGCCTGGGGATCCAGACCGATACCGATGATGCGGAAGGACGGATCCTGAGCGAGCAGCCTGTAGAGATCTCCCGGGAGTCTTTCGAGGAAACACTGCGCTCCTTTGTGGGGGAGATCCTGCAGACCCCACCTGCCTTCTCAGCCATCAAACAGAGTGGAGAGCGCCTGTATGAGAAAGCCCGGCGCGGAGAAGCAGTGGCGCCGCCGCCCCGGCGGGTGCGGATCGCTGAGCTCCATCTAGTGGAATGGAACCCGCCATGGGCGACCATCGAGGTCGTCTGTTCCGCGGGAACCTACATCCGGGCGCTGGCCCGGGATATCGGGGAACGACTCGGGTGCGGCGCCCATCTGGCGGAGCTGCGCCGGCTGGCCAGCGGCCCCTTTGCCCTGGCGGACGCCATCCCCTGGGAGACCTTCGAGGCCGCCGTCCGGGCCCGGGACTGGCTTCGTTACCTCCGACCGATGGCGGATGCCCTGCCGGATTGGGAGTCGATCACGCCAGGGCCAGAGATCCTGAACCCGTTGCGGCACGGACGACCGATCCCCGTTGAGGCGCTCCCCCAGTCCGGCTCCCGCCTCCGCGTGCATCGACCGGATGGGGCGTTGCTGGCCCTGCTGGAGCGCCAGGGAGACCGCTGGCAGCCCGTGCGCGTGTTTCCGGAAGATCCGTAGGAAGAAGGGCTCCTCAACTTCCCTTTGCAGAGAGCAACATCACAGGTCCTAAACTTTTTGGATCCGGAGAGCATTCTGATGTGGTTTACCCAGCGTTTTGAGGAAATCGAGCCTTTCCCATCGGTGGTGACCGTTGGGGCTTTCGATGGGGTGCACCTGGGCCATCAAGCCCTGATCGGACAGGTGGTGGCGATGGCGCGCGCCCAGGGTTGGCGCTCGGTAGTGGTGACGTTCTTCCCCCATCCGGCGGTGGTTCTGCGTGGGGATCCTCCCTTTTACCTGACCTCGCCGGAGGAGAAGCGGGCGCGCATCGCTCGCCTGGGGGTGGATGTGCTGATCCAGATCCCCTTCACCCTGGAGACCGCCCGTATCCGTGCGGCGGATTTCGTGGAGCGTCTCGTTCGAATCGGCATGCGGGCGCTGTGGGCGGGGCCGGACTTCGCGCTGGGATACCGCCGGGAGGGCACACTGCCGGTGCTGGAGGAGCTGGGGCGCCGCTATGGCTACACCCTTCACATCGCCACGGAATTCCATCTGGGCGGGCGCCCGGTGCGGAGCAGCCGCATCCGGGAGGCGCTGCAAAGGGGGGATGTGCGAGCGGCGGCCGAATGCCTGGGACGGCCGTTCTCGATAAGCGGCGAGGTCGTGGCCGGCGTGGGCCGCGGGCAACGTCTGGGGTTCCCCACCGCCAATCTGAGCATCTGGCCGGAACACGCGCTGCCCGCCAACGGGGTATACGCCTGCTGGGCGGAACTGCCGGAGGGAGTCCGTGCCATGGCCGTTGTGAACATCGGGGTGCGGCCGACCTTCGATCAGAGCAGCGAGCGGGTGGTCGAAGCACACCTGCTGGATTGGGCCGGGGACCTGTATGGGCGGACGCTGACGTTGCACTTCATCGACAGGCTCCGGGAGGAGCGCAGGTTTCCCTCCGTTGCCGAACTGGTGGCCCAGATCTATCGCGACATCGCTCGGGCCCGCGAGATCCTGAGTGCAGCCCCGCTTCCGGCCTTCGCCGATTAAGAGGCCCCAGTGGGGCCGGGCCCCTTCGGCGTCCGGCCCCCACCCGAAAAACATTGGGGGAAGACCAACAGCATAACCCCCAGGCCAGGCACTCCCAGGTCAGGAAGCGTGATCACCGAAACCACATGCTCGACCGTGACAACCCATCCCTGGAGGTCAAGATGAACACGCTGAACCGCGCGATCGTGGTACTGATGCTTCTGGTGGCCATTCCCGTGTGCAACGTGCTCCTGATCACGCCCGTGGAGCTCGCCCGCCTGCTCCAGTCCGCCTCCGGCGTCGTGATCGAAACTCTCAACCAGATCCGCCCCGAGATCCGCTACGGCGTGGGGATCCTGCTGGCGCTGGTGCTGAACGCTCTGCTCATCCTGTGGTTGCTGTTTGAGGTGCGACCCCCGCGCCGGATCGTCCGGGTGCCAGCGGTAAGCGGCGCGGTCGTGGCGGTGGCCGTGGACTCCATTCAGGAGCGTCTGAAGTATCACCTGGACCAGCTGGCGGATGTGATTGAGGTGCGCCCCCGGGTGATCCCCCATCGGGAAGGCCTGCGGGTGGAGCTGGATGTCCTGACGACGCCGGAGATCGAAGTCCCCAGCAAAGCGCAGGAAGTCTTACAGATGGCCCGTGTGGTCGTGGAGGACAAGATGGGCCTTCGCCTCCACGGCCAGCCGGTGGTCCGCATCCGCCACGCACCTTACCCGAAGGGAGGGCCCCGCCCGACCCCGCCGGCGGCTTCGTAACCCGTGTTTTGTCGGGGGT
>JAUQQB010000382.1 GCA_030550075.1 Chloroflexota bacterium
GCTCCGAAGAGGAGGCCATCGCGGAGGAGCGCCGCCGCATCGCCCGCGAGATTCACGACGGCCTGGCCCAGGACCTGGCCGCGGTGCGGCTGCAGGTTCGCCGCTGGCAGGCGCTGATAGAAAGTGACCCATCCCGGCTGCGGGAGGAACTGGAGGAGTTCCACCGCTTCCTGGGCGAGGAAATCCGCGAGGTCCGCCGGGCTATCTTCGCCCTGCGCCCCGTCGCGCTGGAGGAGGGCTTCTGGGTGGCCCTCCCCCGCTTCCTGGCCGACTTCGGCGAGCAGCACCAACTGCACGTGAGCCTGGAATTGAAGGGAGTGACGGGCGAGGAGCCGCCTCCGCTGCCGGCCCCGCTGGAACTGGCGCTCTTCCGCATTATCCATGAGGCCTTGAACAACGTCGCCCAGCACGCCCGGGCGCGCATGGTCTGGGTGGAACTGGACCTTTCGGAGGGCATTCTCCTGCGGGTGCGGGACGACGGCGTGGGATTTGACCCGTCGGCGCTGCCGGAACTGGCCCGTCGGGGCCACCTGGGCCTCCAGCAGATGCGGGAGCGGGTGGAGGCCCTGGGCGGGAGAATGGAGGTGCGCTCATGGCCGGGGGAGGGGACAGAGATTGTGGTCAAAATAACCACAAAGGACACGAAGGACACAAAGGATTAGGAGGAAATAATGGCAAGATATGAGCCGATACCAGTGGAAGCGGAACGGTGGGGAAAGGCTCTGCTGGATGCAGCATATGAAGTACATAGCGTGCTGGGCGCAGGCTTCATAGAACGCATCTATGAGGAGGCTCTATGCTACGAACTTGCGTTACGCGGCGTGCAGTTTGAGCGTCAGAAGCCTATTACCGTGCCCTATAAGGGTCACTTAATTGAAGGGCAGCGGCTTGATCTGCTGGTAGGCGGTCTGGTCATCGCTGAGATCAAAGCGGTGGACGAGATTCATCCCGTTCACCTGGCCCAGTTGATGTCCTATCTCAAAGCCACTGGCCTGAGATTGGGCTTCCTCATCAATTTTAACGTCCCCCACCTGTGGGACGGTATCCGCCGCATTGTGTTATAACCACGGGCGCAAATGGTAAAAAATTTTAAAAAACTTTGTGTCCTTTGTGTCCTTCGTGGTAAATCTCTGGAGGGTCTATGTCTCCCATTCGCGTCCTCATCGCTGACGACCATCGCCTCTTCCGCCAGGGGTTGCGGTACGTCTGCCAGGCGGGAGGGATTGAGGTGGTGGGCGAGGCCGAAGACGGCTGGGAAGCGGTCCGGCTGGCCCGCCAGTTGCAGCCAGACGTCGTCCTGATGGACATCCGCATGCCCGGACTGGACGGCGTGGAGGCGACCCGTCTGATTACCGCCAACCAGCCAGAGGTCCGCATCATCATCCTCACCATGTACCGCCAGGACCAGTACGTCTTTGAGGCCATCAAGGCCGGCGCACAGGGCTACCTGCTGAAGGACATTGACGAAAAGGAACTGGTGGATGCCATCCATGCCGTCCACCGGGGGGATGCCCTCATCAACCCGACCCTGGCCGCCCGGCTCCTGGAGGAATTCCGCCGCCTGAGCCAGGGAGAGGTTCCGGAGGGAACGGAGGAACTGACCGAGGGGGAGATGCAGGTCCTGCGGCTGGTCGCCCAGGGGGCCGACAACCGCACGGTGGCGGAACGACTGGCCATCTCGGAGCGGACCGTGGCAAACCGGCTGAGCGAAATCTACCGCAAACTCCATGTCAACAACCGGGTTCAGGCCGCCCTGGTCGCCCTGCGCCGGGGCTGGGTCTCGCTGGAAGAGGAATAAACCACTAAGGACTCAAAGGGCACTAAAGAGACCAAGGATAAGTATGATGGAGTGAAAAAGTTACCCCCTTGTGGGGTAATTTTTTCTTTCCCCCTCGGGTAACTTTCCCCCTTGTCTTCTGGCCCCAAAATTGGATACGGTGCTATCGGGATCGCCTGTCACCGCGTCGCTTCCTGCGGCATGCGGTGGGCAATTTGCGAGAAGTAACATGCGGCATACAACATGCGCCCTTCTGGACTCTGATGCTGAATTCCGTCGTTACCTGCGGGAATGGCTGGAGCGCGCGGGCGATATAGTTGTGGTAGGAGAGACCCAGGATAAGCGGAAAGCAGAGGAGATAATTGCCATCCAGCAGCCTCATGTTCTCCTGGCTGACCTGGCCGCTCTGGGTGGGGTGGAGGGGGTTGCCTGCATCGCGTCCCACTTTCCCGAAACCCGCCTCATCATCCTGCACAGGCAAGAGGAGCAAGCGGATGTGCTGGAGGCGCTCCGGCAGGGAGCCTGGGGCCACCTGGCGAGGGAGACCTTAAGTCCAAAGGAGGTCGTGGAGGCGATCCGAGCAGTGGCACATGGAGATGCTTACCTGAGTCCGAGCATTGCCGGCCGTCTGGTGGAAGATGTGGCACGTCGCTTGCGAGAGCGAAAATCGGACAAAGGTAAGCAATTTCCCGGATAAAAGGGCAACCTTTCTTAAAGTATGACAAAGGAAAAGTGGATTCAATTCATCGGTATAGTTGCGATGATGGCCCTGTTGTTGGCCTGTGGGCCAATTGTTATTGTCGTCACGCCGACTGCACCCCCTGCAAGCCCTACTCCTCTCCCTCAACCGACCGCAGTGGGCATGGCTACAGCAACACCAACCCCGCTGCCCCCACTTCCTTCTCCGACACCTACCATCCCACCCACGGCGCCGGCCTGCGTTATGGGGGCCAGAATGGTAGCCGATGTGACCGTCCCTGACAACACTGCTTTTGCGCCGGGCACACCCTTTGTCAAAACCTGGCGGGTGCGCAACTCTGGAACCTGCGCCTGGGAGCCGAGGACGAAACTGGTCTTTGTTTCCGGTGATCCGATGGGTGGTCCTGCGGCGGTGGACGTGCCTGCGCTGGCCCCCGGCGCCCAGACGGACGTGAGCGTGAGCCTGGTCGCGCCGTCCGCGCCCGGCACCTACCGGGCCAACTACCAGTTCCAGGCCCCCAACGGCACCCGCTTCGGATCTGTCATCTGGGTCCAGATTGTGGTGCCGGGGACACCCACGGCCGCCCCGGCCTGTACACCCCCGCCCTGCCCTCCCGGCGGTGTCCTGACCCGTCCAACCCCTGGCGGCCGTCCCGGCGGCTGCAGCGTGGTCTGCGTGACGCCCACCTCCCCGCCGTCTTCCGGACTGGCGATCCTCGCCTTCACGGCAGAGGTGGTGCAGGACCTGCCTCCGGCAGGCAAGCGGGTTCGGTTCTACTGGCGTACCACCGGTGCGACCCGCGCGGGCATCTGGAGCGGCACCCAGAAGCGCTTCCCCCAGTACTGGGAGGCGACGCCGCCCGGCGAAGGCACCCTGACAGTGGACATCGGGACGACCTTTTACCGCGACCCGGAGATGACGCTGGAAGCGACGGACGCGGCCGGCAACCGGGTCCAGGCTACGGTGACGGTGCCCTGGCCCTGCCGGTACTCCTACTTCTTCCCCACCACCGAACGGGCCTGTCCGGCCTACGAGGCCAGCACCACCTGGGCTGCCGAGGAGCCCTTTGAGCGGGGCTGGATGATCTGGCTCCAGGAAGTCCGTACAGAGTCCAACGTCTACCGCGACCTCATCCTCGTCTTCTACGCCAACG
>JAUQQB010000383.1 GCA_030550075.1 Chloroflexota bacterium
GAGAACGAGCCAAGCGTTAAAGGCAGAGGCGGGGAAGGAGGTTTCGATGCCGCTCACGGTCGAGGACCTTCCGACTCTTCTGGCGTTGCTGGAGAAACACCCGGAATGGCGGGAGGCGCTCCGGGCTGTATTGCTCTCCGAGGAGCTGCTGAGGATGCCCGAGGTGATCGGGCGTCTGGAGCGAGTGACCGCTCAGGTCCTTGAAGCTCAGCGGGCGGGCGAGGAGGCTCTTCGCCTCTCCCAGGCAGAGGTCGATCGGCGGTTTGCTGAGTTGGCCGAAGCGGTTGTTCGCCTGATCGAGGCCCAGGCGCGGACGGAGGAGCGCCTGGCCCGTCTGGAGGAGGCGGTGGCGCACCTCCTGGAGGCCCAGGCACGGACGGAGGAGCGCTTGGCCCGTCTGGAGGAAGGCCAGCATCGCTTGGAAGAGCGCATGATCCGGATGGAGGAGCGGATCATGCGGCGTCTGAATGCCTTTGGGGCCCGCTGGGGGCTGCGCAGCGAGCGGGCATGGCGGGAAGGTATGCGGGCGGTGCTGGAGACGGCTGGATTTGAGGTGGAACGGTGGACAGCTTTCGATGAACAGGGGGAGGTCTTTAACTACCCCTCTGATATAGAGCTCGATGTGGTGATCCGGGGCGGCCGTGTTCTGGTGGTGGAGTTGCGGACATCTGTCAGCCTGGAAGCTCTCCCCACCATGGAGCGTAAGGTGAGGTTCTACGAGCGGCGGACCGGTCGGAAGGTGGATCGACGGATCCTGATCTCCCCATGGTACGATCCAGGGGCAGATGAGCTGGCCCGTCGGCTGGGATGGGAGCTCTATGGCGAGCCGGAGGAGATCTCAGAATGAGGTCGGATAGATTAAGATGCGGGATCGCTTACGCGGCCCCGCATCTTATTGGGGATGACGCGGGCTTCACCCCCAAATCCCTCAGGGAACCCGCTGCATAGCCCTTGCCGGATTTCAGGCCGGAACCCCTTGGAGCGACCAGGCACCCGCGGAGATGATGCGAACCTGAACCCGCTCCCCCCGCCAGTCGCGGTGGCCGTCCTCGAAGAACACCAGCTTGTTGTTGCGGGTCCGCCCGAACCACTTCCCCTTCTCGTTGCGATCCTCCACCAGGATCTCCACCGTCTGCCCGATGAGGGCCTCGTTCTTGCGGCGGGAGATCCGCTCGTAGAGCTCCTCCAGCATGCGGAAGCGGCGCTCCTTCTCCTCAGGCGGCACATCGTCGGCCATGCTGCGCCAGGCCACCGTCCCCGGCCGTGGGGAGTATTTCGCGATATGCACCACGTCGAACTCCAGTTCCTCCACCAGCCGGTAAGTGTCCATGAATTGTTCCTCGGTCTCCCCACAGAAGCCCACGATAATATCCGTGGCGATGGAGACGTTGGGGATGCGCTGGCGGATCTTCTCCACCACCCGCTTGTAATCGGACACCGTGTAGCCCCGGCGCATACGGGCCAGCACCTCATCGTTGCCCGCCTGGACCGGGATCTCGAGGTGCTCGCAGACCCTGGGTAGCTCGGCCACGGCGTCGATGATCGCATCGGTCATAAAGCTGGGATGGGAGGTCAGGAAGCGGATGCGCTCGATCCCTTCCACGGTATGAACTGCTCGCAGGAGGTCCGCCAGGGTGGGGCCGTCCGGGATATCCTTCCCGTAGCGGTCCACGATCTGACCCAGGAGAGTGACCTCCTTCACGCCCTGTTCGGCCAGGGCCCGCACCTCGGCGACCACCTGGCCCACCGGACGGCTCCGCTCAGGGCCGCGGCGGTAAGGGATGATGCAGAAGGTGCAACCGAAGGAACAGCCGTGCACCACCGGCACATAGGCCGTCACCTTCCGGCCCCGTTCAGACGGCGGCAGCACCAGCTCTTCATCCTGGAGGGCGTAACGGATCATCCGCTCCAGGTCCTCCTGCGCCCGCCCCTCATCGATCCGCCGGGCCAGGAGATTCACCAGCGGCCGGGGATCCGCCGGCGGCATGAAGACATCGACCCAGGGGAAAGCTCGCCGGAGCCCCTCGTTCCCCTTGACTCCGACCAGGCATCCCATGACAGCGACGACGCGATCCGGCCGCCGCTCCTTCAGGGGGCGGACCATATGGAGCCACCCGTAGGCCTTCTCCTCAGCCGACTGGCGGACCACGCAGGTGTTCACGACCAGCACATCGGCCTGCTCGGGCCGCTCCGCCATCTGATACCCGAGCTTCTCCAGGGCCGAGGCCAGCCGTTCGCTATCCGCCACGTTCATCTGACAACCGAAGGTGTGGATGTAATACCGCATCCCGCCCTTTTTCCCTTCGGACCATGGAAGGTTGCTCACCGGTATGGCAAACGATTGTCTCGATCATCATTTTAGGAGGAGGGTCTGCTCCCCGTCAAATCCCGTCTCGTTCTCTGGAGCAATACCCTGGGCTTCTGTGATAAGCGGTTCGATGCCTCTACATACTTCCCTCTCCGCGTGGGAGAAGAGGTTGTTCCTCTTATGGCCTTGCCTGGACGCGTCTCGGCAAGGCCTAGACCTCCGGTTTCCACGGACTTCACACCCGCAGCTGCTTTTTGCTAAGAGCCTCTGCTTCCCGCGCCCGGGCGGCGTATAAAGAGCACCCCGCATCGTAAAGTAGATAACGCGTCATGGCTCACCTGAAAGCTTCCACTTCCCATCTTATCGCCTTTGGCAGCGACCCGCGTTCCCATTTTTGGGGGGAAATGGGTGGGCTGGTAGCAGCGCAAAATAGTGTGGTGTGCGAACAGGAGGCGGCCGCCGCTGGTTGCCCGGCGCTCAAGCGCCAGGCTCCATTGCGAAAGCCCCCTTCGGGGGCTGGAAATCTGCCTTGCGGGGAGACTCGGATGAGCCTGAAAGGCCTGGTCTCTGAGCCCGGACGTTTGACGTCCGCACCTCTCAGGGTGGATTCGATACCACCACGGTTTTCTGTAGGCCTACCGCTGGGCTTTCCTGTCCCCATTTTTGGAGGAAGGCAGGGTGAGAGCGTCTGCTCCTCCCCCAGGAACGGGGGGTCTTCCCGATCCAGGAGGGGGGCGATGAGGGGATAATCCAGTCGACCCATCCGCACCCACTGGCGGAGGGTCACCCGGTCGGGCAGGCCGAGGCGGTCGAGGATCCGGCGGAGGGGGGTGCGGAGGGAGGAGGGGCGAAAGCCGAGGGCCTGGGAGGCCTTTAGAGATAGGACTTACGCCTGGGCTATGGATAACCACCAGACAGCGACCCACCCTATCGTCCGGGAGTTCTATCCGACCTTTGTAAACGCTATCCCCAGCTTCATTCCACCTGGATTCCGAAATGCGCCCGGACAGCGGTGGCCATCGTCCACGCCGTCCGACGGCGGAAGCGGCGGGGTCGGAGCCGAAGGAAAGACCCGAGATCCGCCGGATCCGGGTCTATGCAGACAAGCAGGCCTTGCAATGGGAGTGGGATGGGATGATTTTAACCATCCGCATCGCCGTCCGATCCCGTGCTGAAAACCCCATTGTTTCCCAGTTCCGTCCTCGCGGAAAATACAAGCGCCTGATGAAGGCCTGGGCCCGAGGGAAATGCAAGTAATGTAGTGCTTCTTTCATATTTGATTTTTGGTTTTGGTCCCTTGGGGATTTGGGGGCGAGCCGGG
>JAUQQB010000384.1 GCA_030550075.1 Chloroflexota bacterium
GCGGCGTTCTGGGCCCGCCGCCGCTGGGCGTAGGCGTTGTTGCCATCGATCGCCAGGGCCGCCAGCCCGATCAGAGCAGTTAGCATGAGGGCTACCAGCACCAACGTTTGCCCAGAACGTGCCCGTCCCATTGACCGCCTCCCTTCCTTGCCTTTATGGATTTGGCAACTGACTCGGGCCGAAATATACCCCATCCGGCGGGAACAACGTCCGACCCGCTCGATACTGGATCTGGACTTGCGGCAGGATCGCCTGGATCAACGGGGTCACCGGCGAGGTCCGGACCCGAACCTCCACCACGATCCGATCCTCCCGCTTCAGGACGAAGTTCTTCCCGGTGGGCGGGCAGAGAACCGAGGTGTCGAACCGGTTGGTGTCATACCGGAAGGGCTCAAAATAGACGAAGTAGGTCTGCTGAGGGATCAGGGCGCTCTTCGGGCTCAACACCAGGGTGGCCTTCAGCTGATCCAGCATGGCCCCATAGCAAAATGCGTTCCATTGATCCTGTTTCAGGGTGCCCGATGGCGCATTCACCATGGCATATCGCAAAGCCTCACGCACCCCGCCGGCCAGCTCCGCGTAGATCAGCAGGATCCGTCCGAAGTCCGCAATGGCCATCACCAGGAAGAGCACCAATGGCAACGCCAGGGCAAACTCCACCAGCCCTTGTCCTTGTCGCTTCATCCTCCCCTCCAGTTCGGAAGGAGCAGCTTCTATTTAATCACACCGAAATCCAGCCTCGAAAGATGCGATTTAACGAATTTCATACATATGTTATGATCTTATAACCCATCGATGGGATGGTTTTAGGACTTACACTGTTGATCATCGCATAGTCTCGTGGGAATTGGCGTCTTATCCACTCTGTGGCGATCCTGGCGGTGCCCGCCTGGGTTCAGCGTTACCCCCTCCCCACGCCGCTTCACGGCGTGGGGAGGGGGTAAATAACGCCCCCAGTTTGCAGCAGAGCATATCTCATCGTCGATCAGGCCCGGTTGCGCTTCATGGAAAGGGCTTTGGAGGCCAAGCCGGGGGCCCGCAGCCTCCACCCCCTGAATCTCCAGATATCCGCAACAGCGTTGTGATGAGGGCATGGGGCGGTATAGAGGATTCCCTCGTGCAGCTTTGCCGTCCGGTGGGGGAGAAAACCCAAATTTTCGCGGGGTGGACGGCTTCGCGTCCGATCCCCACCCCCATCCTCAAGCTTGCAATGGGATCAGAGAAGGTTATAATTTTGCCGATTGGTTTAGTTGCGGCTAAAATTTGCTAATGCCTCTCCATCACCGAGAGCAGGTGGACGGAAAAGATCTCGAGGGCCTCTCCTTCACAGACCTTTGAGGAGCCAGGGGAATGGATTCGGGTCCCATTCGATCACCAGAGAACAGGGGGATGGCCAGGAGCTTAAGGGCTTTGAAGCCCTATCCACTGAGGGAACGGTTCCGACGTCTCCTCAGCGACAAGGCGACCCTACAGCTGGCAGAGGCCACGCTATCCGGTGAGACCCCGCTGCCCTTCTGGAAGCGGATTGTGGCTTTCCTCGGGCCCGCCTTCGTCGCCTCCGTGGCCTACATGGACCCCGGCAATTTCGCCACGAACATCTCCGGAGGAGCCCGTTACGGCTATATGCTCCTCTGGGTCATCCTGCTGAGCAATCTGATCGCCATGCTCATCCAGGCCCTGTCGGCCAAACTGGGGATCGCCACCGGCCGCAGCCTGCCGGAGCTCATCCGGGATGAGTTCCCGAAGCCGCTGGTGATCTTCTTCTGGATCCAGGCCGAGATCATCGCGATGGCGACTGACCTGGCCGAGTTCCTGGGGGCAGCTCTGGGGTTGAACCTCCTCCTCGGCATCCCCCTGCTCCCGGCCGCCATGATCACCGGGGTTCTCGCCTTCCTAATCCTGGACCTCGAACGCTATGGCTTCCGCCCCCTGGAGATCGCTATTACTATGTTCATCGGCATTATCGCCTTCTGCTATCTGATCGAAATATGGCTGGCGCGCCCGAGTGGAATGGAGCTGGTCATGGCCCTAGTTCCGCCGCGCCTGACGGACACGGAAAGCGTGCTGCTGGCGGTTGGGATCCTGGGGGCGACCGTCATGCCCCATGTCATCTATCTGCACTCCGCCCTGACTCAGGGGCGCATCGTGGCGCAAAGCCCTGAGAGGAGGCGCCGCATCTTTCGCTTCGAGCTCTACGATGTGATCCTGGCCCTGGGAACAGCCGGCCTGATCAACGCGGCGATGCTGATCATGGCGGCCGCCACCTTCCACCGCAGCGGCTATCGCGAGTTCCTTCAACTCACGGATGCTTATGTGACCCTGCAACCCCTCCTCGGCCCATTCGCCGCCACCGCTTTCGCCATCGCCCTGCTGGCATCCGGTCTATCCTCCTCCACGGTGGGGACGATGGCCGGCCAGATCATCATGCAGGGGTTCGTGCACTGGCGGATCCCGATTGGGATCCGCCGGGCGGTCACTATGATCCCGGCGATCATCGTTATCGGCGCGGGTTTCGACCCCACCCGGGCGCTGGTTCTGAGCCAGGTGACCCTTTCCTTCGGGATCCCCTTCGCCCTGATCCCGCTGATCTGGTTCACCCAGCGTCGAGATTTAATGGGACCTCTTGCGAACAACCGGCTCACAACGATCGTCGCCAGCATCGTCGCTGCTTTCATTATCGTCCTCAACCTGTTCCTCCTTTACCGGACATTTGTGGGATGATGTTGCCCGGTTGCGATCCAGCAGTGCCCGCTCGGGTTTCCCGTTCGCCTCTTCCCCCTACCCCCCTCCCACGCTGCTTCGCAGCGCGGGGATGGAGGTAAATCAAGCCCCGTGTTTTCAATATGATGCTGCTTCGTCGCAAAATGAAAAAGAGGGGAAAATTATAGGGGAAATTTTCTATCCGGGCGGGCCGCTTGCGCGGTCCGCCCGGATAGAAAATCCATTCGGATCCACTACCTTTAACGGGGGGCCTGTGATTTCGATCCGCAATTTGTTAGTGCCCCTGGATGGTTCGCGAGCGGCGGAGGCGGCGATCCCGCTGGCCGCCTTCCTCGGCCAGCATCTGGGGGCGACGATCACGCTGCTCCACATCGTGGAATACACGCCGCCTCCAAAAGTCCATGGGGAGCCCCATCTGCAAACGGCAGCCCAGGCTGAGGACTATCTGGAAGAAGTAGCCAGCACCCTGACCGGCCGGGGGGTGAGGATCCAGATCCACGTTCACTCCGATCCGGAAACGGATGTGGCGGCAAGCATCGTGGCCCATCGGGTCGAACAGGCGGCCGATCTGGTGGTGATGAGCACCCACGGCCGCGGGGGGATGCGCAACTGGGTGCTCGGGAGCATCGCCCAGCGAGTCGTCCAGCAAGGAAGTCCGGTGCTGCTGGTTCGATCGGATTTGCCCGGCGGACCGCCGGAACGCATCCAGCGGGTGCGGGTGGCCCTGGATGGGACGGTTAGCAGCGAGGCCTCGCTGCCGATGGCAGCGGCGATCGCCGTGGGATGCCGCGTTCCGATGGACCTGATGATTGTGGTTCCGACCGTGGCCACGCTCCGCTCCGAGCAGCGATCAGTCGCCGCCTTCCTGCCCAGCACGGTGGCTGCTC
>JAUQQB010000385.1 GCA_030550075.1 Chloroflexota bacterium
CCGCTGCCCGCAGGTCACGGGGGGTTGTGGAGGGATAGGTCAGAGAGCCGGTATCCTCGTAAATCCCCAGCAACATCAACGTGGCTTCCACCCATGTCAGGCCGATCCCCCGCTCCGCCAGTCCCTCAACCAGGAGCGTGGTGGTCGCCCCAACCGGCTCGCCATGATAGGTCCAGCCGGGGGGCAGATCCCGCGTGAGCAGATGGTGATCGATGATCTGCACCCGCGTCTGAGGCCCTACCCCCCGCACCGTCGCCATCGTCTGGGCATCCACCAGGATGACCTGGTCCACAGGACGCCGGACCAGTTCATCCGGGAGCATAAACGGCAGCTGATCCCCATACAGGTTGAGGAAGGCACGCACATTCCGGTTCACCCGACGGGGGAGCACCGGGATCGCCCGCGGATAGAGCTTGGCCGCCGTCAGTTGCGCGGCGATGGCGTCGAAATCCGCGTTTTCATGAGTAAGGATCAGGGTAATACCTTCCTCCATCCGCCGCCTCACATGGTTTCCAGGTCAAGCGACTGCACTTCGCATCAGAGGCGAGACGGCCCCTTCCCCTTTCTCCCTCCCCCCAGCCCTCCGAGTCGCCAGAGCTAAGGTGTAGGACAACTGCGAGCAGTTGTCCTACGCGTCCGTTTCTGAGTAGCCTTCATAGAGGGCAAAGCGCTTTCCAAATGGAAGAGAGAGGGCTTCGCCTTCGGCTCGCCATGATCGCCTGAACAGTTGCCTTTTGGGATGCTGGGGCCTTTAGCCCTCAGCCCAGCTCCCCAAAGGTCACGAGTCCTTCCTATTCCCATTATGCCGCAGGCGGAGGCCCCTGACGGCGCAGGAGTTCCGCCACTGCCCGCGTGTTCGCCTCGATGGCGAATAGCAATTCGATCAATTCGCCGGCGCCATATAGCAACAACGCATAAAGGAGCCACGTCCCGACGAATAGGAATCCCTCCAGCAATGAAGGCAATCGGAAAGGGAGGAACCCACCCGGAGCGAGGGTGGAGCAAATCGCTACCCCTATGGCCCCAGCGATCAGAAGGCCTGTTATCCGGAAAATCCACGCGATGATCCGCAGACCGGTGAAGCGTGCCATCGCTTTCCTCCCAAGCATCGGGTGAACCCAGTGATGGGGAGCAGGGGTGGAAAGTCTTGCCTTCTATCAATTTTAGGGTGAGGGGGCATCTCCCCTCGGATTCTGGGGATAATGGGCCCGGCATTGAGACCCCTCATGGGGGACCGCCGATCCTTCCCCTGGTGGGGGCGAAAAATTTTTCGCCCTACCGGCAAAACCTTTGGATTCCTGTCGGTTTTCAGATGAAGGGTATCTGCCTGCTCCTCCCTCCCCGCGGCCCTGTGGCCATAGGGTGGAACTTGTTCCGCACAGGCCGTGTCAAACCCATCGATGATTGGCTGAACCGGACAGGCTCTCGCATCCTTCGTATTAGATCCCGGTCCCGAACTGGCGATCGCCGGCATCTCCCAGGCCGGGCACGATGAAGCCGTGCGGGTTCAGGTGACGATCCACGGCTGCCACGTAAACAGGGATCTCTGGATGGGCCTGGGTGAAGCGTTCCAGGCCCTCGGGGGCGGCGATCAGGCCCACAAAGATGATCCGCGGAACCCCCCATCGCTTCAGGATATCCACCGCCGCCACCGCCGATCCACCGGTTGCCAGCATCGGATCCAGGATAAAGCACCAGGTCACCGTGGCCTGGGGAGGCAACCGGTTATAGTATGCAATCGGCTGCAGGGTGCGCTCATCTCGATAGATCCCGAGATGCCAAACCTGGGCTTCCGGGAACACATGCAAAGCGCCCTCCACCATCCCGAGCCCAGCTCGCAGGATGGGCACCAGACCGATGGTCCCTCGCAGGCGCTGTCCCTGAGCCTCCCCCATCGGTGTGCGCACCGGGATCTCCTCCACTTCCAGATCCTGGGTAGCCTCGTAGAGCAGCAGTGGGGTGATCTCTCGAAGGAGCTCGCGAAACCGCTTGGGGCCTGTTCGCTCATCCCGCAACTCGGTGAGCTTATGCTGAACGACCGGATGGCGCACAATGCGGATCGGGGTCATGGACACGCTCCTGAAAAAATGTTCTTTCTCCCCTCGCGGCCCACAGGGCCGTGAGGGGAGAAGATCCTTCACAGATACAGATAGGGTATTGGATCCAGGATATCCCCATATGCGCCGTTCCGCGCGCCCTCTTTCTTCAGCATCCAGTGAATGAACCCCTGGAGTCCTGCTCGCCCCAGAGGCTGCCCGGATCGCACCCATTCCCCCACCCGAACTTCCAGGGCGCCCATCATGAGATGACCGTAAACCGTAATATAGACGCCGTCTGGCCTTCGATGCCGAATCCGAACCTGAGTCCCATAAGGATGATCCAGACGTTCGGCGGCCATCACCACCATCCCTTCCGCAGCTGCATAAACCGGCTCGCCGGGCGATGCCTGAAAGTCCACGCCTTCATGGCCGGGCAGCCCCCACGCTGCAAAGGAGACGGGATCTGCGCCAAAGGCGCGACGGATCACCGGCGATCTCACCGGAGGACGCAGCCACCGTTCCGATGGATAGCCGGGCAATTCCTCTAAGGTTCCCTGAAGGATCTCCAGGTTCTCCTTCAGCACCCAGCCTGGATGAGCCGCATCTGGAAAGGGGATCTGAATCCATCGCCCCTCCTCCGCCTGCCCGAGGGCTTCGCATTCCACACCCTCAGGGAGCTGACCCAGGATCGGCGCCCTGAGATCCGGGTTCTGACGAACCAGCAGCGGATCCCGGGCACGAACCCGTGGAGGCCGGGCCAGAAGGACCGGCACCATCTCCGGGATTCCGCGGATCACCCGGGTATAGGCGGCCGCGATCCAGGCGCGTTCCCGACGCACGGGATCCACGATTGCCCACCATGCGCCGTCCGCGCTCTGGCCCACCACCTCCACCTCAGTGCCCGCCTCCAGTCGACCGATGATCGGGGAGGAGAATCCCGGCCCGCTCCGGACATTCAGGCGATCCGTGGTGATCACCCGGAGCCCTCGGCCCAGTCGAGCACCGCTGGCGGTCCGGGCGTCCAGGATCCGTTGCAGGCGCTCCGGGGTTGGAGCGAAGAGCAGATCCAGATGGATGGAAGGTCGACGCTGGCGAAGCCAGGCAGCGGTATGGCCCGGGCGGCCATCCGGGAGGACCAGCGACACGATCAGCGGATCGCCCGGAAGCGAGAGGGCGATCTCCGGGTTCGTGGTAGGGATTACCCGAAACCGCTCCACATAGAAGCGTGACGCTTCCATCCAGTGCCAGTCTGCTCCTGCCGGCAGGAGCAATATGTGCCTCATCGAGCTCATCGAACCTCCCTGGAACACACTGCCCCGAGGCAGGAGTCTGTCACCCTGCGCACGATCGAAGGCACCCTGCCGGACCTGCAATCCCCAAGCCTGGAGACCGGCAGAGCCTGCTCATCATCAGGTCCATAACGAAGGGCCGTTCTGGGCGTTCACAAAAGAACGGGCACTTACGTGCCCTACTACGAACGGGAAAAGCCCCTGTTCGTAGTAGGGCACGAAGCGAAGCGAAGTGCCCGTCACAGACGTTCCCAAAAAGAGAACAGACATGGACCTGC
>JAUQQB010000386.1 GCA_030550075.1 Chloroflexota bacterium
CATCCAACGCAAGTTTGGCGACCGTATCCGTTCGCGCAGCGTGCGCTTGCAACGCCGTGAAGTCTGCATCAAAGGCTTGGTCTATGACATCCATCGCTGACAACTCGTTATCTTCGCAACAGAGCAACATTCGTTAAAAAAACGCTCTACACCAGAGGGCGATGCTTTGGAAGGAGAGGTCTGGATTGGGATTTCCTTTGCCAAAGAATATAGGCTTATGATCTCCTTTATAGTGGATACCACTGAGACTTCTCTGGCCGAACCTCTTATTGCTTCCACAGAGATGCGTCTTGCGGATGGAAGCTGGCCTGTAGGGGTTAGTGATGGATTGGATGCTTATGGGGATGCCCTCAGGGGTCGGCATGGTGTGCTGGAGACCTACCCCAGGACTGGGAAAAGAGGGAGACCCCGTAAGCCCAAACTGGTTGCCTGTCCTGAATTGAAACATGGACAAGTGGTCAAGAAAAGGGATAGAAGGCACCGAGTCATTGGGGGATTTAAGCATAGTGTTTATGGTGAAATACTCCTTGAGATGATCTCTACTGTTCATATTGAACGTCATCATTTGAACCTTCGTCAGGAGAATCGTCGTTTAACCCGGAAGACCATTCCCTTCTCCAAGAAGGTGAAGGGCTTGAAGGACCAGATAACTGTTTATCAATCCTATTTCAACTTTGTTCGTACTCATCGTGGATTGAATGTGTATAATCCAGAATATGGTAGTGGTTTACCCAGGTGGCTCAAGAGGACACCGGCTATAGCGGCAGGGTTAACCGACCATATCTGGACTATGGATGAACTCATGACTAAAAGGCTATTTATCAACCATTAAAGGGTCACTACCCAGCCCTCTGGGCCGTAGGGAGGGGATAAAGGGCGGTGGGACCCTTCCACCTCTTCGCGGGAGCTCCAAACCGAATGGGGCCAGGCTGAATCGTTACCCCCGACGATCCAGACGGCGCAGCCGCTGGTAACGGGGGATTCCCTGGAGCTCCTGCCATCGGGCCTCCCGATCTCCCCAGCGCCACTCATAGACCACCCGGTTTTCCTCATCCACATAAGAGAAGACCGGCCCCGCACCCAGGGAATGCTGCAACGCCTCGACGACTTTCGGGAGGTCATCGGATGCCCGAAGGATCACATAGCGCCGGGGCTCGAATTCGATCTCAAAGGCTCGCTCCCGCCAGTAACCTCGATAGCGAAAGGGAGGCTCCTTCCGGGTCGGATCCTCTGGGGACATCCATGCCTCCTGCAGGCGCACAAACCACAGGCTCTGGCGGAGCTGTTCCGCGATCGCGCCCGCGCTGGGGCGCCTCTCCGCATAGAACCAATGGACCTCGGGGGGCACAACGGTGATCATCGCTTTCCCTCCGGACGCAGCATAATCGTAGGACAACTGCAAGCAGTTGTCCTACTCTAAATACTTACACCCTCACGCTCCAGCGGCCATAACAGGTGATTTGCTTAAAACGGCCCCGGTAGGTTTTCAGGACTTCCTCATAAAGATTTATCATACGGTCCGCGATGATCGGCCAGGCAAATCCCTGAGCCCAGCGACGGCCGTTCTCCCCCAACTGTTGTCGCAACTCCTCATCCCGCAGGAGGCGATCCAGCGCCCGCGCCAGAGCAATCGGCTGGCGTCGGGGGACGCGCAGGCCAGTTTCCCCATCGCGGACCAGATACGACAACCCTCCGACATCCGAAGCGATGACTGGCGTGCCGCAGGCCATGGCCTCCAGCGCCACCAGCCCGAAGGATTCATAATCGGAAGGCATGACCACCACATCGGCGGCATTGTAGTAATAAGGAAGCGTTTCCTGCGCTTTGGCCCCCAGGAAGGTGATCAGATCCGTGACCCCCAGCTCCTCCCGGAGTTGTTGCAGCCGCCGCATCTCCGCGTCCGCTGTCGTATCCGGATCGCCTCCGATCACCACGACGGCGAAATCCCGGGTCCAGGTCGGACAATCCTGGGCCAGGATGGCCACGGCGCGCATCAGGGTTTCCAGGCCTTTCAACGGCTCGATCCGCCCCACGAACAGCACATAGCGTCGTTCGGGGGGGAACCCCAGAATCCGCCGCGCTTCCACTTTAGGGATGGGATGAAACCGCTGGATATCCACCCCGGGAGGGATGACCGTGATATGAGAAGGCGTGGCGCCATACAGCCACGCCAGCTGGGCCTTCTCCAGCGGCGTGGCCGCCACCAGATGATCCGCCTCGCGAACCAGCCGCCGCTCGGCCTCCAGGCGCTGGGGAGGTTCCCGTTCCTCCGCGCGCCGCGCGACCCGGTTCTTCATCCGGCCCAGCGTGTGAAACATGTGGATCACCGGAGCCCGCCATGCTGGTCGCAAGGCGAGCGCCGCCAGGCCCGAAAGCCAGTAATGGCTATGGATTACATCGTAGACCAAGCCCTCCTGCTTCGCAAAACGCCGAACCCATTCGACGAATTCCGGAAGATACCCCAGGATCCGATGTTTCTCGATCGGAGCTTCCGGCCCGGCCGGAACGTGAATCACCCGTCCTCCAGGCCCCAGCTCATGGATGATGTGAGGAAGATGAGGATTCTGGGAGCGGGTGAAGACATCCACGGCAATGCCCCGATGGGTCAGCTCCCGGGTTAACTCGCGGACGTAAACGTTCATCCCCCCGGTGTCTTTGCCCCCCAGGGTCGCCAGAGGACACGTATGAACGCTGATCATGGCCACCCGGCGCACTGGAATAAAGCCTCCTTTCATGCGCGGACCTCCTGCAAGAGATCTATCGTGAGCTCCGGCATGAGCTTGATGAAGCGCACTTTACGAGCCAGAAAGAAGGTCACTTTGGCGTCTACTTCCAGACCTCCCAGTGCCCGGATGTGTGGTTCAAAACGAGCCCAAACCGCCCGCCAGTCCGGCTTGTTCCGCCATCCATAAGCCCGCTCCAGCCAGTCACATTCGAACTGAATGAATGCTTTCGCCTCCTCCGGATCCAGGTTCACCCCGGTGGGATAAAATTCCGTATGCTCTACCTGAAATCCCATTCGTTCCAGGGCTTCCTGGATCTCCGCCTTGGTGAAGAAGCCGGCCCGAATATATTGATAGATCTCCAGAGCCAGTTTCTGGGAAGGAGTCTCCGCATCCTCCGGGGTGGTGGTCGCCAGGGCCAACCACCCGCCCGGCCTCAGCACCCGGTTGATCTCTTCGAACAGACGATGCATGCTTGGCAAGTCCAGACAGATGTCCTGAAGCGCCAAAAAGGTCCCCACCCCATCGAAGATGCCGCTCGGGAACCCGAGGCGATAAGCATCCATTTGGACAAAGGTGCTGAGCTGGGAATTGGAATCCGCAGCGTGCTGATGAGCCAGCTCGACCTCACACCGGGCCAGATCGATCCCGATCACCACCTGGGGGGATAGCACCCGTTCTATTTCCAGCGCGAACCATCCGTCTCCGGTTCCGATATCTAACCACCGCTGGCCGGGGACGACAGGGATTCGGTGCACGATAGCCCGCCGCACGCCGTTCAGGTCATCGTAATAACTCTGGAACTCCCGGATCACTCGCAAACCGCGTTCTCCCATCGATGAACTCCTTTAAGGAAAATCGACTTCGGGTGTG
>JAUQQB010000387.1 GCA_030550075.1 Chloroflexota bacterium
CGCAGGCGGAGGAGATCCGCAGCACCCTGGAGGCCCTGGCGGATCTGGATCTGGCGCTGGCCAAGGCCCGTTACGCCATCCATCTCCGCGCCGAACGCCCGGAGATCGCCCCCTGGCCCGAGGAGCCCCCGGAGCGCCGCACCCTCTCGCCCCTCTGGTTGCGCCAGGCCCGCCACCCGCTTCTGGACCCCCAGCGGGTGGTGCCCATCGATGTCACGCCCGATCCATCGACGTTCATCCTGGTCCTCACGGGGCCCAACACGGGCGGGAAGACGGTTACCCTCAAGACAGTGGGCTTGTTGGCGATCATGGCTCAGAGCGGTCTGCACATCCCGGCGGCTGAGGGCTCGCGCTTGCCTGTGTTCGATGGGATCTACGCCGACATCGGCGATGAACAGAGCATTGAGCAGAACCTTTCGACGTTCTCTGCCCATCTCCTGAACATCCTGAGCTTCCTGGAATCCGCCACCGCCCGCTCCCTGGTCCTCCTGGACGAGCTGGGGGCGGGAACGGATCCGATGGAAGGAGCAGCGCTGGCCCGGGGGATTCTGGAGCACTTCCACGCCCGGAAGGCGACCACGCTGGTGGCCACGCATTTTCCGGAGCTGAAGCTCTGGGCCCAGACCACGCCAGGGGCGATCAACGCCAGCATGGAGTTCGATCCGGAGACCCTGGCCCCGACCTACCGGCTTCGCCTTGGTCTGCCAGGCCGGTCGAATGCGTTCCTGATTGCCCGGCGTTTGGGAATGCCCGAGGCGCTGATCGTCCGGGCCCAGGGATACGTCTCCCCTCAAGCCCTGCACCTGGAGGCCTTGCTGGCGGAAGCGGAGCGGCTTCGGGCGGAAGCGATCCGGGCTCGGGAGGAAGCGGAAGAGGCCCGCGCGGCTGCCCGGGCCCTGGAGGAAGAATGGCGGGCCCGTCTTGCTCAGATCGAAGCGGAACGGGAACGGATGCTACGGGAGACCCGGGAGCAGATCGATGTGCTGCTGCGAGAAGCCCGAGAGGAGATCGAGCGGATCCGTCGCGCGCTGCGAGCCGTGCATCAGGCGGAGGTGGAAGCCGCCCGGCGCCGCCTGGAGGCGCTGCAGGCCCGCATGCGGGAAACGCTTGAGCGGGCCGCGCCGCCCAAGGAGGCCCCGGCGGAACCTGCCTTCGCGGTGGGTGATCGGGTCTGGGTGCGCCCGCTCCAAATGGAAGGAGAGATCCTGAGCCTGGAGGGAGAAGAGGCCGACGTGCAGGTCGGATGGTGGCGGCTGCGGATGGCCCTGACGGATCTGGAACGGCGGGAGCGACCGCGGCCGACACCTTCCACTCCGGCTCCCGCCACCACGGTGCGGCCACCCCAGGTTCCCCTCGATCTCGATCTGCGGGGGATGCGTGTCGAGGAGGCGCTGCCGGTGCTGGAGAAGTTTCTGGATGAAGCCTTCCTGGCCGGCATGCCATTCGTCCGGATCATCCACGGCAAAGGCACCGGGGCCCTACGTCGCGCCGTGCGGGAGCGGCTGAAAACCCATCCCCACGTGGAGAGCACGGAGCCCACGCCTGACGATGGGGCGACCGTGGTGCGATTCGCGAGGTGATGGAAAATCGCCTAATGAGGTCGAGCACTGGAGGTCTGGGAGCGCGCCAAAGGTCCGCTCCCAGATCCCTATCTTCTAATCCATTTCGCGAGGAGGCTTCACGATGATCAGCCCGGAGCTTCTCGAGATCCTGCGTTGCCCCCATTGCGTTTCCGGACCGACCCGGAAGGAGGGGCCGGATCCCGGCCGTCTGGAGCTGGTGAAGGACGCGTGGCTGGTATGCACGGAGCCGGATTGCGGGCGCAAGTATCCAATCCGCGATGGCATCCCGGTCATGCTCATTGAAGAAGGAGACAGGTGGCGCAACACGCCGGTGGATGCCCTACCGATTCCGCCACCCGCCGCGTGAACGATCTAACCCCAGGAGAGCGTCCATCATCCGGAATCGGGAGGATTTTTGGAGGCGAATAAATTCAATGAACCTGGAGCAATGGCGGCAGGTATTACGGGAGGATCCGGAACAGGCTGAGCTTTGGATTTCGAACCTGGGAGGGGATCCAGAACATCTACGCACGCTGGCCCGGATGCTGCTTCAGGATCCCGATGCGGATCTGCGGGCATGGGCCTGTCGGATCCTGGCGGAGGCACAGGATGCGGAGGGCATTTCCCTGCTGCTGCGCGCCCTCGAGGATGCAGAGCCAGAGGTCCGCGCGGCCGCAGCCTGGGCGCTGGGGATCCATCCGATGGGGGAGCACCAGGATCCTGTGATTTTCGCTCTCCAGCACCACCTGGAGGATCAGCCCTGGGTGGCGTGGGTGGCAGCGGAAGCCCTCGCCCGCTATGGCGAGGCAGCTCTAGAGGCCCTGATCGACAGCCTTCGCCATCCCCACCCGCAGGTCCGCGTTCTGGCAGCCCGGGCCCTGGCCCGCATCGCCTCACCCCAAAGCATCCCGGCCCTGATGGCTGCCTTAGAGGATCCCAGCCTCCTGGTTCGCCACTTCGCAGAAGCCGGGCTGGATCGGCTATTCAGGACCCAGTGGGTATGGTTGTGAGCAGAGCTTTTGAATCCTCGGATTCCTCCTTCCCCGCGGCCCTTCATGCCGCGGGGAAGGAGGAAATTAAATAACCAAAGGAGATTTTTGGGGCCGGGCAGGCTGCCGGGAGCCTGCCCGGCCAAAGGGCAATGGTCTGGAGCGTCGCTATGAAGACGACAGCGATCAACGATCTGGACCTGGCGCATTGGGAAGCATACGGGGACGTCATCACAGACAGCCTTTGGCTGTTGGGACCGCGGGCCAACCACGGGACGCATACCCCCGAATACTGGGGCAACTTCGTCCCCCAGATCCCTTACCAGGCCATGCGCCGCTTCACCCGCCCCGGGGAACTGGTCCTGGATCCCTTCGCCGGGCTGGGGACCACCCTGATTGAGGCCCAGCGGCTGGGGCGCTTCGCTATCGGCGCGGAACTCGTCCCCGGGGTAGCCGAGCGCGCTCGTCGGCTCCTTGGTTTAGAAGAAAATCCGTATGGGGTTCGGACGGAACTTCTGGTTGGCGACAGTGCGGACCCCGCTACGGCACATCGGGTGCGAGAGATGATGGCCCAGTGGGGCTTCTCCAGCGCGCAACTGTTGATCCTGCATCCCCCTTATCACGACATCATCCGCTTCAGCGAGGATCCACGGGATCTCTCCAACGCACCCACGGAAAAAGCGTTCTATGAAGGCTTCGAGCGGGTGGTGATGAATTTCGCGCCGCTGCTGGATCCGGGGCGCTTCCTGGTGCTGGTGATCGGGGACAAATACACGCGGGGGGAGTGGATTCCCCTGGGCTTCCGGACGATGGAACGGGTGTTGCGCCACGGGTTCCGGCTGAAAAGCATCTGTGTCAAGGACATCCAGGAGAACCGGGGCAAACGGGGTCAATATCGCCTCTGGCGCTACCGTGCCCTAAAGGGGAACTTTTACATCTTCAAGCACGAATATGTCATGTTCTTTGAACGTAAGAAATGAGAGCGACGCCCAAGAGCATAAATGAGCCCGGGTGTTGGGGGTATGGGGGCGCGCCTTCG
>JAUQQB010000388.1 GCA_030550075.1 Chloroflexota bacterium
CCTCCGGCGAGCGAACCCGGAAGGGAACGGTCCGGTAGAAGCCGCAAAAGATGCACGTGTTGAATGGACATCCCGTCGTGGCCTGGACGACCAGCGAGAGGTACTGATCCGGGGGGAGGATCCCGATGGGCGCGTAGACTTCCGCAAAGCGATGAGCATCCATCTCCAGGGCTTCGAAATCCATATAAGAAGCTCGCTCAAGCACCAGAAGGGTATCCCGCCACGTCGGCTCATCAGGTGGAGGGGTGATCCATCGGAACGAACCCTCAGAGAGGATGCGCCAGAGCGATCGAAGCCGGCTGGCGAGCTCGTCCTCCAGACGCCGGATCTCCTCCCGTGCCAGCCACCTGCGCCGGGTTCCTTCCGGGGTCGCCTGGAGCATCTGCACACGATTGTCCAGCCCCCGGCGATAGGTGATTTCCCCGAGGGTAGCGCTCCAGAGCCGGCCGGCCCGGTCATAGGCGAGGACATCCCGCCCGTACAGATGGAGGGAGAGCGAGCCCCGCTGCAGGTTCAGCGTGATCAGGCCTTCCGCTGTTTCCAGACGCATCATCGAGCTCTCCCATACTCTTCCTGCAATTGGATGGTGTGGGCCAATGGCCCCACCCCCCTTTACCCCCAAAGGACCAAAACCTAAAAATCAAATCTGGAAGGAGCAATGCTGATCCGTTTGACCCGGGTTGCCCTGTTGCAGGCTGGGGCTGAAATGGAAGAGGATCGCGCCGCGTGCTCAATCGCGCTTGCTTTTGCTACGCTTTTCCGCGTCATGGTCCATGCGAACAACGTGGGGTGCGATTTTATCTCGGCGGCAAAGTTTCAAATCCTTGCTCAGCAAAATGGCGATCAAAGGTAAAGGCCGTGCGGATACCCAGATGGCGCATCAGCACAAAACTCGTGTAATCGACCAGACTGACGTCCCGACGGCGAGCGGCCAGCAAGGCCATAACGGCCTTCTGGTGGAGGTCCGGGTTGATCCACTCCTGATAAATCACCGGCAGCATTTCTTCGTGGAATACCGAAACCGCTTCCAGGCCAAGCCGGTTTTGGATCAGGGCAGTGGTCTCTAAAACTACGTAATTGCTGGTCAGAAGTACAGCTGATCCGGACAGCTGCTGTTCCCAGAACCGGAGAGCCAGAGGATGAAAACGATCATCTCCATCTATGATAGCCAGAAAAGCGGAGGTATCGACGAAGATCCTCATTGGGCCTCGATCTCCTCCTCATAAATCTTAGCCAGATATTCGTCATGCTTTTCCGCCAGATCTCCTACTCCACTCCGGAATCGGCCCGCAGCGGCAATCGCCCGCCGGCGGCGTTCCGCCTCGGGAACCTCGCTGACCTTCTTCAGCCATTCATCCACCGCCTGGCGGATTAACTCCGCGATCGAGGTTCGCTGGCGCGCTGCGAGTTCCTTCAAAGCCTGATATTGTTTCTCCTCCAGCTGAATTTGGGTTCGAATCATCGCTTCCTCCAGAGGGCAACATCATGTGTGCATTATTTGCTGTAATGATAACACATCGAGGGAGGGAGATCAAATCCCTACTACTTGAAGGGCCGTGAGGAGGGGGATCGTGAATTTGGGGGGCCTGGGGAGCGCCCCCCGGGCTCACACTTTTGAGTATTCCTCCGGGTGCGGCACGCGCGCGACCAGGATTTCCTCCGAATCATCCTTTTGCGCGACCTCCAGGAAGCCGGGCATCGGGCCGATATCCCGATACCCCCGATCCCCGCGCGCCAGGGCTGTATCCCGCGCGATGAGCGCGGATTGCCCGTAAAAGCCCAGATCGAAGAGGACCCCCGTCATCATGGGATTGATGGCGTAAACGAAGCGTCCCTCCTGAACCGTCGCGGCCCAGGCTCCTCGAAGCCAGTCCGCCTGCTGCTCCGGCGTCCAGGGCCCCGGGTTTGCGGAGGGCTGGACTAGGATCTCCGCCCCGAAGCGGGCCAGCTGTTCCCGCACCGGGGATTCCGGCGCGAAGGCATCCAGGCAGATCGCGATCCCCACCCGGCCGACCTCGGTCGGGAACACCCGGATCTCCTCCAGAGGCCCGGGGGTCAGATCCAGGCCCTGGGGGCCTTCCAGATCGATCAGCGCCACTTTCCGCTGGAGGCCGATCAGGGATCCGTCAGGCCCGAAGAGCGCGGCGGTGTTGTAGACGGCGGGTCCCCGAGGACGCTGGGCCCCTGGGTGAGATCCGGGGGCGTGCGGGATTTCCGCCAGTGGAGCGGAGCCAGCGACCAGGTAAACCCGATATTTCCGGGCGAGGGTGGAGAAGGTTTCCAGGTAAACCCGAGCGAGCAGTGGCTGGAGGGCCAGCAACAGGGCGCGGGCCCAGCTGACCCGATAGCGGAGCCGGTGGTGGAGAACGGGGAGCAGTCGCTGGCGCAGGGCGAAGGCCATCGCCCTTGCCATCGTGGGCTGTTGTCGAATCCCGGGGGGGAGAACGGCCAGCGCCGCCAGCAATCCCACATCCTCCGGGAAAGCCACCAGCGCGGGCTCCCGCGGATCCAGGCGGTCCGCTGCGCGGGCCATCAGCCCATCCATCCGGGAGGCGAAGGCTGCCGGGGAAGATCCATCCTGAGGGGACCCGCGCATCTGGATGGCAACCAGCTGGATCGTGCGCCTCACCCTTCCCCTCCGGGCGCAGAGCTCTACGGCGCGACTCCTATCCGTGCTCCTCACGGGGGAAGGCCGCCGCGTTCCGATACAGGCCGTGAGTATGGATATAGGCCTCGACCTCAGGGGGAACCAGATACCGGATCGAGCCGCCGCTTTTCACACGCCGCCGCAGATCGTGGGAAGCGATGTCCAGAAACGGCGCATCCAGCCAGAGCAGCCGTTTGCTGATTCCCGGCAATGCCTGTTCCAGAAGTGGCATGTGAACCACATATCCAGGCCGTGGCATCACTGCCAGCCAGGTCATCTGGATCAGACGCTGAGGCTCACGCCACCGGGGGAGATCCACCAGCGAATCGGATCCCATCAGGAAAAAGAACTCCGCATCCGGATAAACGGCCCGCAGGTGGGCGAGCAGATCGACCGTGTAATGGGGGCCCGGGCGATCGATGTCGGCCCGGGAGATCTCGAAAAACGGATTCCCCGCGATGGCCAGGGCCAGCATGTTCAAACGATGCTCAATCGGCGTGACCTCCGCGGCCGGTTTATGCGGAGGCTGCGCCGCCGGGATGAACAGCACCCGATCCAGGCCCAGCTGGATCCGGGCCTGCTCCGCCAGCACCAGATGACCATAATGGGGCGGATCAAAGGTTCCTCCCAACAGGCCCAGGCGGTTCATTCGGAGCACTCCGGATTCCGCGAAAGTGGAGCTGTTACGAACGCTTCCCCACATCCGCCCAGTCCACCCACTCCAGTTCCACATCGCCGATATAGACGGTATCCCCAGGCCGGACCCCTGCTTTCTCCAGGGCTTCGATGACCCCCAATCGCTCCAGCTGGCGGTGAAGATGCAACAGGCCCTCCTCGGAATCCAGATGGGCCATCCGCACCGCTTTCTCGGCCGCCGTTCCCAGGACCCGCCATCCATTCCGCTCACGGAGGACCTGGATTGGGGTCTCGCGTCGGAGGAG
>JAUQQB010000389.1 GCA_030550075.1 Chloroflexota bacterium
GGCGTAGGCGTAGAAGTCATTCGGAAATTCACGATCCAGACGCTCGAGGGCCTGACGGGTTCGGGGATCATGGGGAGCGAAATGGATGACCACGGTTTCCACAATCGGCTCGCCGCGCGTCAGCAGCGCATCCAGGGCAAAGGTGACCACCTGAGGCTGCCCGCCCAGCGTGGCGATCATCGTGCTGGCCGGTCTGTGGTCCATGAATCACCTCCTGTCGTAAGCCGCCTTGGTAGGACAACTGCTCGCAGTTGTCCTACCAGAGGATGAGTGGATAGGGTGTTTTAACCATTCGACAGACCGCCCACACCCATTCACCGATGTGCACGGAGGAAGGGAATGGACCTGTTTCCAGCTGTCCTGATCGGAGGGCCGCCCAACTCAGGTAAGTCGGTGCTAATTTATAGTCTATCACAGGCGTTGCGAAGGCGGGGAGTGGCTCACTATGTGTTGCGAGCGGCACCCGATGGGGAGGGGGACTGGTTTCTCGAGGCGGAGTCGACAGTGGTTCGATGGCTCCGGGTGAAAGGCGCCTTCGACGCTCGATGGGTGGACCGGATCGTTCGGGATATCCGGAACCGACATCTGCCACTGCTGGTGGATGCCGGGGGAATGCTGACCCCGGAGCAGGAACGGATCCTCAGCGCGGCCACCCACGCCATCCTCCTGACGCGGGACCCAGCCGCCCGCCCGAAGTGGCGGCGTCGTTTCCAGCGCTACGGCTTGAACCTCATAGCCGACCTCGATTCCCGTTTAGAAGGAACTCCCCGGGTGATCCGGCGGACCCCTGTGCTTCGCGGGGTAATCACCGGCCTGGTCCGGGGCCGTATGGCGGAGGGACCCGTGTTCGAGGCCCTGGTGGACCAGATCGCGGCCCTTTTCCGGTATGATCCGGAGGAGTTGCGGCGCTATCATCTGGATACAGCCCCTTCCGTGGATCTGCTGATCGAATTAAACCGGCTGGCCCGCATGCTGGACGTCCGGATGGAAGGTGAGGCGCCCCGCTGGGCCCCGGAAGACCTCCCCCGGGTCCTGGAGTCCCTCCCCGCCAGCAAGCCCCTCGCCCTTTACGATCGAGCCCCTGCCTGGCTATATGCGGCGCTCTCTGTCCATGCATTGCCCTCCCCCATTTTTCAATTTGATGTCCGGCTGGGATGGGTGGAGCCCCCGAAGCTGAGGGTCGAGGCTGGGCTTCCGGAACCCACGGCGCTTCGTTTCCTCGTGGAAAAATCCGGGAACCTCTGGCGGCTGCGCGCGATGCTGTCCCATTCCTATCTGGAACGTGAAGAGATCGATGGCCTCCCGGCCCCCCCTATCCCCGAAGATGCATTCCTGGTTATAGAGGGGAAGCTTCCTCTCTGGCTGTGGACCGCGCTGGCGCGGGCTTACACAGGGGTTTGGATCCTGGGCGTCTTTGAACCGCGGACATCGGAAGCCATCGTCATTGCGTCTCGCGATCCAGCCTGTCCGGTCGGAACCCGATGGCCTGTGGAGCCCGCCGGAGCGGAGCAGATATGAGGGCACAGTTCAGCTTCGGGGGGAGAAATGGCTCAGATGCTACCCGAACGCCTGGATCCGGAGACCGAGAGCCCGGCTGAACGGCTCCTGTATCAGGTGTTTCAGAAGCAGCTTCCGAACGACTTTGTGGTCTTTCACGCCGTGAACTGGTTGTTGCGGGAGCCGCATCAGGGCGCCTGGAACGGCGAGGCGGATTTCGTCATCGTCCACCCCGCGCATGGTCTTTTGGTCCTGGAGGTCAAAGGTGGTCCTATCCGCTACGACGCGCGGACCCGCCAGTGGTTCAGCGGTCCCCATTCAATTCGGGATCCGGTGAAACAGGCCAGGCGGAATCAATACGCCCTCATGGCCAAGTTGGGGGAGCATCCCCGATGGCCAGATCGCCCTATTCTCTTCGGCCATGCAGTGGCCTTTCCGGATGTTGAGGTCGGCGACCGGGACCTGGGACCTGATCTGCCCCGGGCGATCGTTCTGGATCGCTCGGATCTGCGGAATGTGAGACGGTGGGTTTTTCGAGTTTTGTCGTACTGGAAAGGGGAACACCCTTCGATGGGTGGGCCGGGATCTGATGGGATGGCCGTCCTGATGGACGTGCTCGCTCGCTCATGGTCCCTGCGCCTTCTGCTTCGTTCAGTGGTTGAGGAGACCGAGCATCAGATCGTGAAGCTGACCGAGGAGCAGTTCGCCCTGCTGGATTGCCTGAGGGCCGAACGGCGGGTGCTGATCAAAGGGTGTGCCGGCTCGGGGAAGACCATGCTGGCCCTGGAGCAGGCGCGCCGCCTGGGCCAGGAAGGACTCCGGGTGCTTCTCACGTGCTATAACCGGGCCCTGGCGGATCGCTTGCGAGAGGCGGCGTTGCCGCCCGCTGTGGACGTCCTCCACTTCCACAGCCTGGTCTCCCGCTGGGTGGATCGGGCGGGGCTTCGCGGGAAGCTGGATCAGGCTGCCCACGCCGTCCCGGAGGAGCGTCTGTTTCACGAAGTGTTCCCGGAGCTGCTGGCGGAAGCGGCGGGAACGCTGGGGCCCGAATACGACGCATTGATCGTCGATGAGGGACAGGATTTCACCGAAGTCTGGTTCACCGCCCTGGCTATGCTGTTGAAGGATCCGGATCACGGGATCGTTTACGTCTTCATGGACGACAATCAAAACATCTACCGGCGGGATCCCCAGCTGCCATGGACAATGGTGCGGTTCCATCTCTCATGGAACTGCCGCAACACGCAACCGATTCATCGCCAGGCTATGCGCTTCTATCGCTCGGATCACCTTCCCCGAGCCCGCGGCCCGGAGGGACCGGGGCCGGAGCGCCTTTATTACGCCAGTGAGGAGGAGTTCCATCAACATCTTCGCCGGTTGATCCATCGCCTGGTGGTGGAGGAGCAGCTTCCTTCTAGTCAGGTGGTGATCCTGTCTGCTCATCGCCGGGGGTGGTTGCGAACAGGAGCCAGGTATGGAAGGTTCACGCTGACCGAGCGCTGGCCCCCGGGTCCGGATGAGATCTTCTGGACCACGGTGCATCGCTTCAAGGGTCTGGAGAGCCCGGTGGTGATCCTGGCTCAGCTGGATGCGGACGCCTTCCCCGATCTCCCAACTGTCGCCTATGTGGGGATGTCCCGCGCTCGCAGTCACCTGATCCTCCTGGTGCACCGCGATCTATCCGGGATCCTGTGAATCCCTCTGGCAGGGGTGCCCCGAGGCGCGACACGGAGGGCAAAGCAGTCGGTCCTGTGGCTCCCCGCTTCCCCCGGAAAGGCCAGACGATTGCTTTGTCCCGTTATGAATATGAAGAGGATGGGAGGATCGGTGGACTGAGGGCCTTGGGCCACCGGCCCAACCCCTGCGCACTTCGGGCGAGAAAGTGGGCACAGCCTTATGCCCCACACTGAGGGCAACAGGTCTCACCGGGAGATAGCTCGGCCCCGCACGTTTCACACACATACGTGAAGGCCGCCCCGCATACCGGGCACGTCGTGGCATCGTCCGCCACCGCGGATCCACATTCCGGGCATAACGCCTGCCCGCAAGCCGGGCATGTGTCCACATCTTCGGGAAGCTCGGCCCC
>JAUQQB010000390.1 GCA_030550075.1 Chloroflexota bacterium
CCGCATCGTGGATGTGGAGACAGGGACGCGGGAGCTGGAGCCGGGCGAGGTCGGGGAGCTGATCATCAAAGGCCCCCAGGTGATGAAAGGCTACTGGAACCGGCCGGAGGAGACGGCGCAGACCCTGAGGGATGGCTGGCTCTACACCGAGGATATCGCCCGCATGGATGAGGATGGCTACTTCTACATTGTGGATCGCAAGAAGGATATGATCCTCACCGGCGGGTTCAATGTCTACCCGCGGGAGGTGGAGGAAGTCCTCTACGCCCACCCGGCGGTCCTGGAGGCCGCGGTGGTCGGCGTCCCCGATCCCTATCGTGGAGAGGCGGTGAAGGCCTACGTGGTCCTCAAGCCCGGCGCCCAGGCCACTGAGGAGGAGATCCTGGAGCATTGTCGGAAGAATTTAGCACCTTACAAGGTCCCCCGGAGCGTGGAGTTCCGGGATTCCCTTCCCAAATCAATGGTTGGAAAGGTGCTCCGCCGGATGCTACGGGAGGCCGCGCCGGCGATCGCCACGCCCGCGCTGACGGTGCCGCCTGATGTTCCCATCCGCACGTTCTTCACCGAGTGGGTCCCTCGGCTCTTCGAGGCGGCTGTCGCTGCCGCACCCCCGGAGGGGATGGAAGGAACCACCCTGATCATTCGCTATCGGGTGGATGGGGAAAGCTTCACCCTGCGGGTTGAGGACGGCAAGCGTCTGGCCGTGGTGGAGGAGGAGACGGAAGAGACGCCCCATGTGGAGCTGATCCTCGACGCCGAGGCACTGCGCGAGGCGATCACCGGGCGCATCTACCTGGGGGAGCCCCCCTACCTGGCCTTCCGATCCCGGCGCCGGTTTGAAGCGCTCCAGCGTCTGAAGGGAATGGTGCGTCTGGAGCTGGAGCGACCCGATGGGACCCTGTGGCGGGCGACAGCGATCTATAACGGAGCGGCGGAGCCTTCCGGGACATTGCGCATGACCACCACGGATTACAGTTCCATGCAGCGCGGAGAGCTGAATGGCCAGGTGGCCTTCGCCACTGGGAAGCTGCGCTGGGAGGGCGACTTCACGCTCCTTATCGGCCTGCGCACATTGAGGGAATGAAAACGGTGTCCCGCGAGGCCGCCCTCACGAGATCCTGGGCAATCCAGGGTGGAGCCGCCTTCGGTAGCCCCACCCGCCCAAAAAGCCCCCAGGAGGGTTAGGGTTAAAGAAGGCCGGACTCTGAGCCTGGGGAGATCTTCCGGGTGATCCAGGCAGGGGCCAGGAGTGCGGAAACCGGTTCGGATCCTTCGCGGAGGGAAGCGCGATGATCTCGTTTGAGCCAAGCGATGAGCAGCGGATGCTGATCCAGACGGTCCATGCCCTCGCGGAAGAACATCTGCGCCGGGTCGCGCGGGAGTGCGATGAAACCGGCCAGATCCCCGAGGATGTGATCGATCGAGGGTGGTCGATCGGATTGCTCCCCAGCATGATCCCGGAGGCCTATGGCGGCTTCGGCGAGCCGTCGGCTCTGACCAGCGTCCTGGCGCTGGAGGAACTCGGCTGGGGCGATTTCACCCTCGCCCTCTATCTGCTGGCGCCTCAGGCCGTCGCCCTTCCGATCCTGCTCTATGGGACAGAGGAGCAAAAGAAGACCTACCTGCCCCGTTTCTGTGGAGAGCGTTTCGTGAAGGCCGCAGCGGCGCTGATCGAGCCCAGCTTCATGTTCGATCCCTTCCAGCTGAAGACCACTGCCCACCGGGAGGGTGAGGAATACGTCCTGAACGGGGTCAAGATCGGTGTTCCCTTTGGGGTGGAGGCCGAGCTGCTTCTGGTATACGCCAGCGAGGATGGGCGGCCCCAGGCTTTCCTGGTGGAAAAGGGGACACCCGGGCTGGTGGTGAGGGAGCGGGATCGCTACGCCGGGATCCATGCCCTCCCGACGTATGAGATCGCCCTGGAGGGATGCCGCGTTCCGCTCTGCCAGCGGATCGGTGGGGAATCGGGGATCGCGATGGACCGGCTGTTGGAGCGCTCGCGGGTGGCGCTGGCCGCCTTGGCGGTCGGGCTGGCCCGTGGCGCCTTCGAGTATGCACGGGATTACGCCAGGCAGCGCGTCCAGTTCGGCGAGCCCATCGCCTACCGTCAGGCCATCGCCTTCATGATCGCGGAAATGGCCATCGACATCGATGCGGCCCGGCTGATGGCCTGGGAGGCGGCATGGAAGATCGACCGCGGGGAGGACGTTTCTCGGGAGGCCTATCTGTGCAAGCTCTTCGCGGACGACATGGCCCTTCGGGTGACCGATGGTGCCGTCCAGACCCTGGGCGGCCACGGTTACATTCGGGACCATCCGGTGGAGATGTGGCTGCGCAACGCTCGGGGCCTCCCGATGCTGGAAGGGATGGTGATGGTGTGAAAAAAGATTCAGGTTTCGCTGAACCCTTGTCCCTGGGAGGTGTTGCATGATCAGCTTCGAGATCCCGGAGGAGATCCAGCAACCGCGGGAAATGGCCCGCATGATTGCCGAGCAGTTGATGCGGCCCAATGCCCGCTACTTCGACGAGCATGAGCACGAGATCCCGTGGGATTTCGTGAACACGATGTGGCCCATCGTGCAACAGGACTGGATCCGGATCGTGCGGCGGGCGGAGCGGCAGCTGGCCGGGGAGCAGCCGGCCGAGAAGAAGCGCGAGGGGCCACGTTATGACAACCTGCGCATGATCTTCCTGGTGGAGATGCTCACCTGGGGCGACGCAGGGCTATACCTCTGCATGCCAGGCCCCGGCCTGGCCGGTTACTCCATCAACGCGGTGGGCACGCCGGAGCAGAAGGTCCGCTTCCTCAAGCGTTACACCGAGGGCGGGCCGAAGTGGGGGGCGATGGCGGTGACGGAGCCCGGCGCCGGCTCGGACGTCTCGGCGATCCAGACCACGGCGAAGCGGGAGGACGGGCACTGGGTGCTCAATGGGGAAAAGATCTTCATCACTAACGGATACCTGGCCCTGGAAGCTTCAGATGGCATCGTGGTGGTCTGGGCGACGATCGACAAAACGGCCGGGCGGGCGGGGATCAAGCCCTTCGTGGTGGAGGCGGGAACCCCCGGGGTGAGCATCACCAAGCGGGAGCATAAGCTGGGCATCCGGGCCAGCGACACGGCGACCATCCATTTTGACAATGCCCGCATCCCCTTCGAGAACATCCTGGGCAGCCCGGAGATCCTGGACACGGCGCGCACGGAAGGGTTCAAAGGGGTGATGATCACCTTCGATGCCTCCCGGCCGGTGGTCGCGGCCGGCGCCCTGGGCATCGCCCGCGCCGCGATCGAGTTCACCAAGGAGGTCCTGGAGAAGGAAGGAGTCCGGATCCGCTATGGCCTCCCGCGACATCAGCTGACGGCCATCGAGCGGGACGTGATGGAGATGGAGGCCATGCATAAGGCGGCGTGGCTGCTCACCCTGCGGGCGGGCTGGATGCTGGACCAGGGGAAGCCCAACGCCCTGGAAGCCTCCATGGCCAAGGTCAAGGCGGGCAAAGCGGTGACCTGGATCACATACAAGGCCGTGGAGATCCTGGGGCCGCTGGGCTACTCCACCCG
>JAUQQB010000391.1 GCA_030550075.1 Chloroflexota bacterium
TGCCGGTGGTGCCCCCGGTGTAGGGGAGAACCGCCACGTCCTCCATCGGATTCACCGGCGGTTGGAAGAACCGCTCCCCCGCCTTCTCCATCAGATCGGTCCAGCGATAGAGCCCCGGGCCGGTGGGTGTCTCCGTGCTCATCCCCTGGGCCTGGACTCGCTGGAGATAGAACGGTCGCACGGCCTCGGGCATGTAATCCTGCAGGCCGGCGAAGATCACGAGCTCCGGCCCGGCCTGCTCGCGCACGGCCATGACCTTCGGGGCCATCGTGTCCAGCGCGATCATCGCCCGCATCCCGCTATCCTCCACCACATAGCGGAGCTCCCGCTCCACATAGAGGGGGTTCAGCGGGACGACGACCGCGCCCAGGCGGAGGATGGCATAGAAGGCGATGAGGAACTGCGGACAATTCGGCAGCATCAGCCCCACGCGATCCCCAGGCCGGATCCCCAGGGCGTCCAGCGCGGTGGCCAGACGGATGAAATGGGCGCGGAGATCCCGATAGCTCATCTCCGCTCCATAGAAGATCGTCGCGGTATGGTCCCCATACTGGTTCGCCGCGAAATCCATCAGAGCGCTCAGGGGCTGACGCGGATAGGTCAGCGATCGTGGCACCCAGAAATCGTAGAACTGATGCCATCGCCGCTCCTCCATGGCCACCTCCCGGAGACTTCAAGTGGAGCGTTCGCACGAGTATGGATGCGTCCCTGGAGCGTTTCTCGTCCAGCTCTCCGGATAGTGGGGTGGGACGGATGGGTCTTGACCGCTCCCCTCCGGAAGATCCTTTCCTCGCGTCCGCCCAGAAAGTTGCCGCCAGTGTGGATGGATCCCCCTGTGGCCCGCAAAGGCCGCAGGGGGATCCCCGCTGCTTACCCCATTCGGAAGAACGAAGTCAGGCGCGTGGCCAGCATCATATTGCCGCTGACCTTGAGCTTGCCGCTCATAAAAGCCTTCATCGCATCCAGCTTCCCGGTCGCAATGTCCACGAAGTCCTGGGCATCCATGGTCAGCGTCACATCGGCCTTCTCGGCCTTGCCCTCGTGGACGGAACAGGTGCCCTCCGCGATCACGATATACCAGTCGCCGCCTCCCTCGCCCGTGAGGGAATACTGGATGGTGGCGTTCACGCCCTGCGCCTTGTCCGGCTGAAAGGCCTCCGGCATTCGCATGATCACATCCCGCGCAGTCAGCTCACTCATGGGTTCCTCCTCATAGATGAATGGAATCGATCGCCTGCTCCCGGCCTGCCGGATCCAGGTCCAGAGGCATCGGAGCAGGTGGATCTCATTCGCAAACGGCCGTGTCTCCCCGGAGCGGAGGTCGGCAATCTCCCCCCGCAATCGCCCTTCGCTCTGGGTCTCTTCCAGCCAGATGCGCACGACAAAGGAAACCGCCCGCGGCCTCTGCCGTTCCACGAGGACCTCAGGGTTTAGACGCTCTTTGTGACGAATCTTAACCTTTTAAAGTTCAGGAAAAGTTCAGACGCTTCGGTCGATTTGTGAATTCTCGAACTAACCTTCGCTCTGTGGGAACCCGCCATGAGAAATTGTGGTCCTCTGAGGGGAGGGATTGCGGGCCCTGCGAGCGCCTCCTGGGAATTGACGAGGCGCTTGCAGGTTCTTAAAATGAGAGCAATCCGACCGGCCGCTGGATGGGGCCCGGATTGGGAAAGGAGGGTTTATGGTCTCTTCCATCGAGGAGGTTCGGCAACGATTGGCCGCCCAGCAGTATATCGCCTCCGATGAGATCGCCACGACGGTCTTCCTCGCCGAACGCCTGGGCAAGCCGGTGCTGATCGAGGGTCCTGCAGGGGTGGGCAAGACGGAGCTCGCCAAAGCATGGGCGGCGGCCACCGGCCGTCCGCTGATCCGCCTTCAGTGCTACGAGGGTCTGGATGAAACCAAGGCGCTCTACGAGTGGGAATACGCCAAGCAGATGCTCTACACCCAGCTCTTGCGGGATAAGCTCAACGCGGTGCTGGCCGATGCCTCCACCCTGCGGGAGGCCGCCGATCGCATCGCCCAGGAGGAAGACGTCTTCTTCTCCTTGCGCTTCCTGCTTCCCCGACCGCTGCTCAGGGCCATCCTGTCGGACGAGCCGGTCGTCCTCCTGATCGATGAGATCGATCGGGCCGATGCGGAATTCGAGGCATTTCTCCTGGAGGTTCTCAGCGATTTCCAGGTCAGCGTGCCGGAGCTGGGAACGCTGCGGGCGAAGCATATCCCCACCGTGTTCCTCACCAGCAACAACACCCGGGAGCTGAGCGAGGCCCTCAAGCGGCGCTGTCTCTATCTGTTCATCGATTACCCTTCCCTGGAGCAGGAGCTGGCCATCGTCCGCCTGAAGGTTCCGGAGCTGGCGCCGCAGCTGGCCCGGCAGGCTGTGGAACTGGTCCAGCGCCTGCGGCGGCTGGATCTGAAGAAACAACCCAGCATCAGCGAGACGCTGGACTGGGCGCGGGCGCTGGTGGCCCTGAACGCTCAGCACCTGGACCGCAAGACGCTGGAGAGCACCCTAACGGTTCTGTTGAAACATGAGGCCGATCTGCAGCGGGGGCGCCGTCTTTTAGAGGGGGGCGAGGAGCCCCGGCGGCCCCGATCGTTCCCCCGCTGGACCACAGACTCTTAGCCGTGAAGCGGGCAAGGCTCCTCCCCAGGCTTTCTGGGCCTTGGCGAGTATCCTGGTGAGGGGATCGGTGCGAACACCGACCCCCTCACCTGTCTTCCCTACCAAACCACCGAAAGAACACCACGGTGAGAGCCCCCAGGTAGATCAGCGCTCCCGGCACCCACATGAAAAGCCCGGCCAGTCGCTGATCCTCCAGCGAGGAGGGAGCGCATACCTCGAAGCCCAGCGCCGTTGGGTTGTAAATTCGGGTGTCGGGGAAAGTGAAGAGCGCCCCTAACAGCGTGGTGGGCATGGCCAGAAAGAAGAGATAGAGGACCTGCCCCGGATCCGAGAGGCGAGGCCAGATGGGGGTTGGGCTCAGGACGGGCCACCAGGCGAGCATGGCCGCGATCAGGAAGAGAAGCTGCTTGAAGGCCCAGAGGCTCACGCTGCGGGAGGCCAGTTCAAAAAGGGCGGGGGTATGCCAGGCGAAAAAGACGAGGTTGGCCACCAGATAGGCCGGAAGGGGCCGGGTGAGTTGGAGGCCTAAGCTGCGGAGGAGGCTGGGCCGGATCAACGGATCAAAAAAGGGTTCCGGCAAACCCATCAACAGCAAGGGGGCGGCCAGCCCGGTCAGGAGGACGAACTGACTCATATTCACCGTGAAGCGATAGGCTGGGCCCAGCACGAGGGGAGAGGGGATGAATCCCAACCCGGCCAGGCTCAGGCCCAGGAGGAACCATCCCAGATGGCCCCGCCGCCGGGCGGCGCTCAGCCGCGGGTATGCCGCCGCGATCCCCAGAAAGTAGGCCCCCAGCGCTGCCAGAATCCCAACCCCTACGATCGCCCCGGTGAGCTCAATGGGCATCGAAAACGCTCCGTTCGGGATCACCGGGTTCTATCATAATCCCATTCGCGGATCAATTGCATCTCTCCCTGCGCTCTTGTGAC
>JAUQQB010000392.1 GCA_030550075.1 Chloroflexota bacterium
GGATCTGTCGCCGGCTCAGCTGGAGGCCGCCCGCGAGGAGCTTCCCGAGTTGATCTATCGGCGGGCCCGGCATGTGGTGAGCGAGAACGAGCGGGTCCTCCAGGCGGTGGCCGCGCTGGAGCGCGGGGATCTCATCGCTTTTGGGAAGCTGTTGAACGCCTCCCATGAGAGCCTGCGGCTGGATTATGAGGTCAGCGCCCCCGAGCTGGATGCACTGGTCGAGGCTGCCCGCTCCGTCCCTGGCGTATATGGGGCCCGGCTGACGGGGGCTGGCTTCGGGGGCAGCATCCTGGCGGTCGTTCAACGGGAGGCGGTTCCGGCCGCGAGCGATGTCATCACTCATCGGTATGAGGATCGCTTCGGCCGGCGGCCGGCCCTGTTCGCGGTGGAGCCGGATGAGGGCGCCACTGTGCATCTCTAATGAGCGAGAGGATGAGCAGGCCAATATCCCGTTTGGATCCGCCGATCATGCGCAGTTGACTTTCTCCCCTGGGTTTTGGATGTTGAGGCGGGCACCGAAGAAGCTAACCGGATCAATCGGCTCTGTTGCAAATGGGGGGCTTTGGGGGCGAACGCGGAACCCAAGCGGGCACTGCCGGGATCACAACAGAGCGGTGTAAATCCGACTTCGGGTAGCACGGATCAGGACGGATGCCTGCGATGTCGATTCGTCGCGTACATCATCCATTTCGGGCGCTTCGCCACTGGAATTACCGGCTGTATTTCTTCGGCCAGCTGATCTCCCTCAGCGGGACCTGGATGCAGACCATCGCTCAGAACTGGCTGGTCTATCGGCTCACCGGTTCGCCGGTCAGCCTGGGCGTCATGAACGGCCTCTCCGTTCTGCCGCTTTTGCCCATGGCCCTCTTCGGCGGAAGCCTAGCGGATCGTTTTCCCCGACGCTGGTTGATTGTGATCACGCAATCGCTCATGATGGGCCAGGCCTTTCTCCTGGCCTGGCTGACCTGGAGCGGCCGCATCCAGGTCTGGCATGTCTGGGCGATGGCGATGCTCCTGGCCGCCTTCCAGATGCTGGATGTGCCTGCCCGCCAGGCCTTTGTGGTGGAGATGGTGGGCGAGGAGGATCTGGGGAATGCCATCGCCCTGAACTCTTCTCTCTTCAACTTCGCGCGGATCATCGGCCCCTCCCTGGCTGGTCTGGTGGTGGCCACCTTAGGGGAAGCGATGGCTTTTTTTCTGAACGGCCTCTCGTTCCTCGCGGTGATCATCGGTCTGCTGGCTATGCGGCTGCCTTCCTCGGCCGCCCGACGGCGTCGGCCCGGAGCTTCCATGGATCCGCTGGCCGGGCTGGTGCGGATCCGGTCGGATGCGATCCTGCTGGGTCTGGTGAGCATGGTGGGGGTCTCCGCTTTCCTCTCCATGCCCTACACCACGCTTCTCCCGGTGTTCGCCCGGACCTCGCTCTGGAATAGTGCGGCACCGGTGGTGGAAACGCTTTGTCGGGTTGCAGAGGGGAGCCGTCTGGGAGGCGCGCTCCTCTCGTGCGTTCAGCCGGAGGCCGTGGCCTACGGGCTCATGATGGGGGCTGTGGGGGTCGGCGCGGTGACGGGAGCCCTGTTGGCGGCCACATATGGGGACGCGGGCGGGCGAGGGCGGATGCTGACGTGGGGGAACATGGGTTTTCCGGTGGCGTTGCTGGGTTTCTCTCTGTCTCGCCCTTTCTTCATCGCGCTGATCTTTCTGGTGCTCACCGGGATCGCTTTCGTATGGCAGAACGCGCTGGCCAACACGCTGATTCAGACCCATGTGGAGAATTCGGTGCGGGGGCGGGTGATGGGGGTTTACACGCTATCTTTTCAGATGATGATGCGCCTCGGAGGGCTGCAGGCGGGCCTGATGGCCGGCGGACTGGGCGCGCCCGCCACCGTCGCGCTGGGGGCCATCGCGAGCCTGAGCTATATGCTCTGGGCCCATCAACGTTACCCGGAGATCCGACGCTTGCCGTAGCGTAGGACAACTGCTTGCAGTTGTCCTACCTTTATTGCAGGCTGGCCAGCGCCCGGAGGAGGAACTGGGACGATTGGGATTGGAGCGCGGAGCAGATCCCCAGCCCGAGTGCGCCTCCAAAGATCAGGAGGGCACAGATCACGCCGATAGCGCTCAGCGCCAGGGCGACCCAGCCCAAAATCACACCGGCCTGAGCCAATCCATCCCCGGTGAGCGTGCCGTCACTCCGGGCGATTTCCGATTTCGCCTGATTCCCCAGGATGATCCCGACGATCGGGCCGATGAGGGGGAGGACGCCGACCAGGCCGAGGAGGCTCAGCACCAGGCTGGCGATGGCTTTGCCGCTGGTTCTGGCCGGGGGAGGAGAGGGGGTTACGGTCATCGCTTCACCTCCAGGATTTTTGGTTCCGGGACCTGCGTCTGCCCGATCCCCCAACGGCTTTGAGGGATAAAGAAGAACGTAGCCTTATTTTATGTGGAACAGACCTGCCACACAAAAGGATAAAGAGCGGGACTTGTCCATGATCGGACGGACCGAGCAGCGAGCGGACCTGGCCGGCTGACCCGGCGGGTCGCTATAAAGCGTCCGCAGAGTGGCCCGAGGGGGGTGCCCGTCCACAAATGGGGCACGAATACACGAATGGAAGCGCATTGGACGAAGCGGAATGCGCAGGCACGCGCTAAAACCGATAGGAGCCATCCACAACGTCTCGCGCCGGGGTAACCGGATCCCGGGACGAACGTATATAATTAGCGATGCTGGGTGAAGTGCCCCCAGCCCGGTCATTGAGATGGGACCAGAGCATTCCTCTTCAGGAGGTTCTTATGAACTGGGAAGATTTCCTCACCTTCCGCCGCATGATCACCCCCATCATCATCCAGGCCCTCTTCTGGATCGGCGTCGCCCTCAGCGTCCTGGCCGGCTGTGCCATTTTGTTCAGTGGGATCACAGGGGCTGGGATAGCGGGACGACGGGATGGGGCAGGAGCGATTCTCGGAGCCATCTGCCTGAGCCCGCTGGTGGTGATCCTGGGGATCCTGGCCTCGAGAATCTACGCGGAGCTCCTGATCGTGGTTTTCCGGATCAGCGAGACCCTGACGGACATCCGGGAGCTGTTGGAGGGCCAGCGCCAGACCGGCGCGTAATCCGGCCCAGGTCCCCACAGGGGGCGGGCATGCCCGCCCCCTGTGGGCGCTGACAGGAACCCGGGAGCCCGGTCGTCAACGACCGGGCTCAACGATCGAAACGGGCGCTAAAGGCACCCGCAACCAGGAGACGCTTCCGCGTCCCTTCCCACGCTGAGTCCTGACATGGACATCAGGGCTTCACTATGAGAGGGACGAGGGGCGGGGGGCGAGGCGCACCCGGACCTCCTGGGCTTTCCCGTCCCGCAGGATGGAGAGCACGACTTCATCTCCAGGCTTTCGCTTCTCCTCCAGATAAGCGATGAGATCCTCCATGCTGCGGACCGGCTGGCCGTCGATCGCGACGATGAGATCGCCGCCCAGGGCGATCGTCTCCCCTTCATAGTCTGCAGATTGCGTGCCGCCCCGCAGGCCGGCCTGGGCGG
>JAUQQB010000393.1 GCA_030550075.1 Chloroflexota bacterium
GCGCGGATGTGGATGGCATGATGGCCGAGATTTACGGACGGGCGACAGGCCTGTGTAAGGGCAAAGGGGGGTCCATGCACGTGACGGACGCGCGGGTCGGCGCGCTGGGGGCCAACGGCATCGTCGGTGCATCCGCCCTGATCGCCACCGGGGCCGCCCTTGCCAGCAAGCTCCGGGGCTCCTCCTCGGTCAGCCTGGCCTTCCTGGGGGACGGCGCCACCAATCAGGGGATGTTCCACGAGGCGGTTAATTTCGCCGCCGTTTTCAACCTGCCGGTGATCTTCGTGGTGGAGAACAACCAGTATGCGGAGTTCACACCTCTTGCCCGGCATACCCGCGTGACCCGTCTGGCAGATCGGGCCATCGCATATGGTATCCCCGGCGTTCAGGTGGATGGGAACGATGTGTGGGCCGTATACGAAACGGTAATGGAGGCGGTGGAACGTGCCCGTCGGGGGGAGGGGCCGGCCCTCATCGAATGTGTCACCTACCGCTGGTGCGGGCATGTAGAAGGGGAGAGCGCTCGCTATCGGCCGCCGGAGGAGATCGCCCGCTGGCAGGCGCGCGATCCGATCCGCATGTGGGGAGAACGGCTGCAGGCCGAGGGGCTGATCTCGGCAGCGGATCTGGAAGCTCTTCGACAGGAAGCGGAAGCGCGCGTAGCCGAAGCCGCCCGAAAGGCAGAGGCCGCGCCGCTTCCACCGCCTGAATCCCTCACGGAAGATGTCTTCGCGCCGGAGCCCATTTCGCTCTACCGGCCCTCCCCGCCGCCGCCCGCCACACGGGAGGTCACGTATGCCCAGGCGTTATGGGAAGCGCTGGCAGAGGAGATGGCCCGCGATCCGGCGGTCTTCCTGATGGGCGAGGATGTCAGCCACGGGGGATACTTCGCCCGTCACCGCCGGCCTGGCGGAGGAATTCCCCGGACGCGCGCTGGATACGCCCATCAGCGAGTATGCGATCGTCGGCGCCGCGGTGGGGGCCGCGATGTGCGGCATGCGTCCCGTCGTCGAGATCCTTTTCTCCGATTTCCTGACCACCTGCATGGATCCGCTGGTGAATCAGGCCGCCAAATTGCGTTACATGTCTGAAGGGCAGTATGCCCTTCCCCTGGTGGTGCGCACGCCGGGAGGGGCCGGGCTGGGGATGGCCGCTCAGCACAGCCAGAGCCTCGAGGCGCTGTTCACCGGCATCCCGGGGCTCATCGTGATCGCGCCCTCCACCCCCTTCGACGCGAAGGGCCTTCTGAAGGCGGCGATTCGCTCCAATAACCCGGTTCTTTTCTTTGAGAACAAGTTGCTGTATTTACAGACGGGCAAAATTCCTGAAGGAGAGTATGTGGTGCCCATCGGGGTAGCGGATGTGAAGCGCCCGGGCCGGGATGTGACCGTGGTCGCGCTTGGGAGCATGGTGCCCCTGGCCCTGCGCGTGGCAGATGAACTGGCTCAGGCAGGCATCGAAGTGGAAGTGATCGACCCTCGCACGCTGGTGCCACTGGATATGGCGACCATTCTGCGTTCGGTGCTGAAAACCGGACGGCTCGTGACGGTGGAAGAGGGGACCCTAACCCATGGCTTTGGCGCGGAGATCGCCGCCCGGGTTGCGGAGACCGTTCCCCACCGGTTAAAGGCTCCTGTGCGCCGGGTGTCTGCTCCAGACATCCCGATCCCTTACGCTCGATCCCTAGAGCAGCAGGCTATTCCCGGCGAAGAAACCCTTCGAACGGCCATCCTGTCTTTTTTCGAATCCGCCCAGGCAGGGTAGGGCTTTATCAATTTAGGAGTTACGCAGTTGGTTTTCTCCTGGGGGGTTTTGGGGGAGTCGCGCGCCGAAGGTGCGCGACTCCCCCCAAAAATATATTTCTCCCCCCTCCCCACGGCCCTTTGTGCCGTGGGGAGGGGGGAGAAAGGGGGGTGGGGCCATTTTACCTCTTCTCGCGAGCCCCGAACTGCGTAACTCCTATGAGGATAGGATTAAGAATATCCTTCTGCTCAAGGCGAATGTGCTTGTGAGGGAGGAGTAAGCGAATGGTTGATCTGGAGCCCATCGATCTATCAGATCAGAACCGCTGGTCGGAGCGCCTGGTGGCCGTTTTCAAGTCCCAACCGGATGTGGTGGCGGTTTACCTCTTTGGGTCCACTGCCCGAGGGGAAGCAACCTCACGCTCCGATCTGGACATCGCGGTTTTGCTGGCCGCACCATCGGATTCTCCTTCGGAAAACTGGCACCGACAGGCGATCTTAGCGGAGGAGCTAAGGAAGATCATGGGCCGCCCGGTCGATGTGGTGGTTCTGAACAGGGCTTCCCCACTGCTTTGCCACCAGATCCTGCGCGAGGGTCGGTTGATCTACGAGCGAGATGCGGCAGCGCGAATCGAATTCGAGGTGCGGGCTGGAAAGATCTATGCGGATCTCCAGCCGATGTGGGCGTTCTTCCATCAGGCGCTGGAACGCGAACTGGAGGAGGATCGCTTTGGGGAGCTCCGACGAGGTCATCCGGGAAAGGCTGCAGTGGCTTCGAAACGAAGTCGCCTATCTAAAAAGCGAAAGGGATAAGATTCGCTCATTCCAGGCTTACTCGAGGAACACCCGCCTGAAGCGAGCGGTGGAACGTAGCCCGCATCTCGCCATTGAGGCCTGTCTGGACATCGGACGTCGGCTGATCGCTCAGGGTGGATTTCGTTATCCCGAGGATAACGCGGATGTGTTCCGTGTGCTTGCCGAGTATGGGGTCGTGCCACCGGAGCTTCTCCCCAACCTGATCCGCATGGCGCGCTTTCGGAACCTGATCGTTCATGACTACGCTCGTCTCGATGATGCCCTCGTATACGGAATTCTCAAGAAGCAGTTGGGAGATTTCGATGCCTTTGCCCGTGCTGTGGTGGAGTATCTTCGGCGATCCCGTTCCAACGGATGATCGGATTGGTGTGGGCTATCGAAGGCAGCCCGCGTCACCCCGATCATTTCTCCCCTTACATTCCCAGCCCGGGATATGAATCAGAGGCTTTCATCGATGCAACCCTTCTATCTGGTCTCAGCAGGTCTCCACATCTTAGCGACAACCTTCTGGATCGGAGGGATGGTCTTCCTGGCCATGGCCGTGGTTCCGGTGGTCCGTCGGCCGGCGTTCCAGGGGATCTCTCCCGTGCTGTTAGAGGCGATCGGCTTGCGCTTCCGGATCCTGGGCTGGATCGCGATGGGGATCCTGGTCCTCACGGGCCTCTTCAACCTCATCGCCCGGGGGGTGACGCTGGATCTCCTGGTCAATCCGGTTTTCTGGTCCGGGCCTTTCGGGCAGGCGTTGATCGGGAAGCTGACCGCTGTCAGCCTCACCATCCTTCTGAACGCCCTCCATGACTTCTGGGTGGGTCCTCGGGCCACCCGGATGTTGCAGGCCGATCCGCAGGGGGCAGAGGGAAAGCGCTGGCGGGCCTGGGCATCGTGGCTGGCCCGTCTGACCCTGCTCGCCAGCCTGGTTGCCATGACATTCGGGATTTTCATGGTCCGGGGCTGGCCGTAAGGGGGCCGTCCA
>JAUQQB010000394.1 GCA_030550075.1 Chloroflexota bacterium
GAACAAAGCCTAACAGGACAAACATAAAGACCCTCAGGACCCGTTGGGAGCCTCGTAACCTCAGCAGGAGAAAGGCGAGAAGCAAACCGAAAGCGATCCACCCCAGCGCCATCGGGATCGTGGAGATCATCTGCTCGCCCGCTGGCCGGGTCGCGAGTTGTTCGGAAAGCTGATGAGCCATAGCCAGCGAGGGATCGGTCGGAAGAGGCCGATTTCCGGGAGGCAGACCGGATTCCAGGAAACTAAGCCAGTGGACAGCGAGGAGAATCGCCATGCCGCCGCCCAGAGCCGTCGGGCCCTCTGGCTTGGAGGAAGGAGGCGAGGCTTCCGGAGAGGGCGGAGGTGAGGGCACGGATGGCCGTTCCACACGGGTCACCTGCAGGCGCAATCCGTGAACGGCCAGCACGCGAACCCGGTCGCCCGCGGCGATCCGTCCCTCGGCCGCTCGCGCCGTCCATGTTTCCCCTCGCACCCAGACCGTTCCCTCCGGATCCAGATCCGTCTGGGCGATACCCTCCGCCCCAATCAGGCGTTCCGGGGTCTGAAGCGGGGGCCGTCGTCCGAGCCGTCGCACCAGGATAGCCAGACCGAACGAGGTGGCTGCCGCCATAAGGGTGGTTCCGATCAGGATCACGGGGGCGACCCGCTGTCCGGTGCCCGGGGGAAGCAGGAGGAGGCCACCCAGCCCTAACGCCAGGGCCCCGGATAGACCGAGATATCCCCCGCTCTGGAAATAGATCTCGGATAGAAACAGAAGGGCCCCTAACAGGATCAGCAGGAGCCCGGCAGCGCTGATCGGCAGGCGCAGAAGGCCGATCATGGCCAGGCCCAGCATCAGCACGGCCAGGCCCTCCGCCAGCCCGGTTCCCGGAATGCTCCAGGCGGCGACGGCGGCCAGGATCCCCCCCACCAGCAGGAGATAGGCCACATTGGGATCCGCCAGCCAGGCCCATAGCTGCTGCAGCAGATCCATCCCGGGACTCTCCATTCACATCTTGCGCAGGACGATGGCCATCGCCTCTTTCAAGCCTTCCAGGGCGTCGCGGCTTTCCTCATCCATCGCGCAGGCGATGATGCAGGCGTCCATATGGCTTTCCAGCAAGGCGATGATGGCCTGGTTGAGCGCCGCCTTAATGGCCGCCAGCTGCACCAGCAGGCTGTTGCAATCCTGATGTTCAGCCAGCATTCGCCGGACGGCGGCGAGATGCCCTTCAATGCGGGCGAGGCGGGCATCCAGAGCCCGCTCCTGTTCCGGGGTCAGATAGACCTGAACACGAGGCGCACGGGCCGCCCGGACGAGCGATCCCCGCGCGGGCTTGCGGGTCGCAGAGGAACGCTTCGGCATTCGGCCTCCTTGGGCACGATCGTTTGGGATCACGTGGACATAAACCGCATGGATCCTCCCAGCTGGGGCCGGCTACCCCCCGTATCCGCCCTCACCTCGAGGATACTGGAAGACCTTCAGGAAAGCCAGGCCTTTCGCGGCGGGCAGGTGGGGGTGCACCCAGCCGATCCTTGCCCTGGGGATTTGGAGGCTGAGACGGTCTGGCAGGCCCGCCGGATCAGCGGCAGACCCTCCTTCCACCCCGTTTGTCCAACCAGGTGGGGCCTCTTGCCAAAATGCGCAGAGATTGCTATAACTAATTACGCAGGGAGCTTGGGGAGGGAGGAGACGGCTTCTCACTGCGGCGCGTTCCAGCGCTGGCCCCGCTGCATCGAAAGGATCTACCCCAAACAGGCTAAAAGGAGGAGGTCCGATGAACCGTTCACGCGCCTGGTGGTGGCTTTCGCTGGTCGCTCTGGTGGGCCTGGTGCTCTCCGCCTGTGCCCCCGCGGCCACGCCAACCCCGCAGGTGGTTGAAAAGGAGAAGGTGGTTGAGAAAGTTGTGACCCCGACCCCGACGCCGCGCAAGGTGCTGCGGCTGAACCTGGGTCCGGGCGATGTGCCCACCCTGGATCCCTCCCTGGCCACCGATACCTCCTCGATCCAGATCATCGAGCTGGCCTTCGTCGGCCTGACCCGCCAGAACGAGGAAACCGCTGCCGTTGAGCCCGGGATGGCCGAGAAGTGGGAGGTCTCGCCGGACGGCAAGGTGTGGACCTTCTACATCCGCAAGGGGATCCCGTGGGTGCGCTGGAACGGCAAGGAGGTGGAGCAGGTCAAGGATGAGAAGGGCAATGTCCGCTACGTGACCGCCCACGACTTCCACTACGGCGCCATCCGCACCCTGGATCCCAAGACCGGCGGCGAGTACGCCTACGTGCCGGCCTTCTTCATTGAGGGGGCTGCGGAGTTCAACGAGGGGACCATTACGGATCCGGCCCAGGTCGGCATCAAGGTGATCGATGACTATACTATTCAGTTCACCCTCAAGGAGCCGGTAGGCTTCTTCCCGAACATCGCCGGCCTGTGGATGCTACGGGCGGAGCCCCAGTGGCTGATCGAGGAGAAGGGTGACCGCTGGACGGAGACCGGCGCTTACCACTCCTATGGCCCCTACGTGATGAAGGAGTGGGTGCACGATAGCTACATCACTATGGTCGCCAACCCCTTCTGGCCCGACAACATCCCCAGCGTGCCGAAGCCCAAGATCGAGGAGATCACCTTCCGCATGCTGGACGAGTCCCCCGCCTTTGCCGAGTATGAGGCAGGTAACCTGGATGTGGCGGGTGTGCCACTGGCGGAGATCGACCGGGTGAAAGCCGATCCGACGCTCTCCAAGGAGCTGGTGATCGCCCCGGTCCTGTGCACCTACTACTATGGCTTCAACGTCACCAAGCCGCCTTTCGATGACCCGCGGATGCGGCTGGCCTTCTCCCTGGCGGTCGACCGCAAGGCTATCGTGGAGAACGTGACCAAGGGCGGGCAGGAGCCGGCCCAGTGGTTCTCCCGGCCCGGTCTGCAGGCAGCGCCCACCCTCCAGACCCACCCGGACCTCGGCGTGAAGTATGACCCCGAGCGGGCCAAGCAGCTCTTCCAGGAGGTCCTCAAGGAGAAGTATGGCGGCGATGTGAAGAACCTGCCGCCCATCACCCTGTGGGTCAACCAGGTGGAGGGCCACATCAAGATCGCCGAGGCCATCCAGCAGATGTGGAAGGAGGTGCTGGGCGTAGAGGTCGGCCTCCAGACCCAGGAGTGGAAGGTCTATTTGAAGACTCTTCAGACCGACCCGCCGCAGATCTGGCGCCTGGGCTGGTGCCAGGATTACCCCCACGCCAGCAACTTCGTGAAGGACGTGTTCTACTCCACGTCTGACAACAACCACACCAAGTGGGGGAACCCCGAGTTTGATGCCCTGGTCGACCAGGCCCTGAAGGAGACCGACGAGGCCAAGGCCCGCGAGCTCTACGCCAAGGCCGAGGAGATCCTGGTGGCCAAGGATGTGGCCATCATCCCGATCTACTGGTACACCCGCGTCACGCTCACCAAGCCGTATGTCAAGCGGACCTTCTCGGTCCTGGGCGGCCTGGAGCACATCGAGAAGTGGGATATCCAGCAATAACACGGATGACCCGTCTGAGGAGGGCGG
>JAUQQB010000395.1 GCA_030550075.1 Chloroflexota bacterium
CCCACGGCCCAAAGGGCCGTGGGGAGGGGGGATAAAGGGGGGTGGGGCCATTGGCCCACACCCTCTTATATCCTCAAAACAAATCTGGACGAAACAGTAAGGGCTGTCCACGAATCGGAGCGCGAATACACGAATAGGGCTTTATGTTTTGAAGACCGCTCTGGAATCCGGAGGTAAGAAAATGAGTGAGAAGGGAACGCGGCTGGTCATCGTCGAGTCCCCGGCCAAAGCCCGCACGGTGGGCCGGATCCTGGGCCGGGGTTTCACGGTGAAAGCATCGATTGGCCATGTGCGGGATCTGCTGAAATCGCAGCTGGCCGTGGATATCGAGAACGGCTTCAAGCCGACCTACCGGGTGCCGAAGGAGAAGCAGGCGGTGGTCCGGGAGCTGCGGGAGGCGGTGAAGGAGGCCACGGAGGTCTACCTGGCGACGGACCCCGATCGGGAGGGGGAGGCCATCGCCTGGCATCTGACGGAAGTAGCGAACATCCCCGCCTCGAAGCTGCGACGGGTGGTTTTCCACGAGATCACGGAGCCGGCGATCCAGGAGGCTTTCGCCCACCCCCGCGGCATCGACATGCAGCTGGTGAACGCCCAGCAGGCCCGCCGTATCCTGGACCGGCTGGTGGGCTACAAGCTGAGCCCCCTGCTCTGGGAGAAAATCCGCGGGCGCCTTTCCGCCGGCCGGGTGCAGTCCGTGGCCCTGCGCCTCATCGTCGAGCGGGAGCGGGAGATCCAGGCCTTCGTCCCGGAGGAATACTGGACCATCGCGGTGGAGCTGAGCAAGCTCGATGAGGAGCGGACCTTCCGCGCCCGCCTGGTCCGCTACCTGGGGGCGGAACCCGAGCTCAAGAACGAGGAGCAGGTGCGCCCGCTGGTGACGGAGCTGGAGGATGCCCTTTACGTGGTGGTCAGCGTCAAGAAGGGCGAGCGACGACGGCGGCCGGCCGCCCCCTTCACCACCAGCACCATGCAACAGGAAGCCTCCCGCCGACTGGGCTTCACCGCCCGGCGCACCATGGCGATCGCCCAGCAGCTCTACGAAGGTTTGCCGCTGGGCGAGGAAGGCTCCGTCGGCCTCATCACCTATATGCGCACGGACTCCACCAACATCTCCCCGCTGGCCCAGGAGGAGGCCCGTCGCTTCATCGCCCAGACCTACGGAGAGCAGCTGCTTCCCCCCGAACCTCCGGTCTACAAGACCCGGGCCCGGATCGCCCAGGAGGCCCACGAGGCCATCCGGCCCACTTCGGTCTTCCGAACACCGGAATCGGTAAAGCCTTATCTGGACCGTGATCAGTATCGCCTGTATGAGCTGATCTGGAAGCGCTTCGTGGCCAGCCAGATGGCCCCGGCCATTCTGGATACGATGACCGTGGAGATCGTGGCCGTGCCCCGGACGCTGGTTATGGATGGGGAGATCCCCCTGGAGGCCCTGGAGAACCCCCGCTATCTCTTCCGGGCCACCGGCTCCGCCATCCGCTTCCCCGGCTTCCTGGTGGTCTATGAGGAGACGCGCGAGGAGGACGTGAAGCTGGAGGAAGAGGAGGAGGGTGGAGGATTGCTGCCGCCGCTGGAGCCCAACGAGCGACTGCGGCTCTGGCAGGTGCTCCCGGAGCAGCATTTCACCCAGCCACCGCCGCGCTATACGGAGGCTTCCCTGATCAAGGCCCTGGAGGAATATGGTATCGGCCGTCCCAGCACCTATGCCCCCATCATCTCCACCCTTTTCCAGCGAGGCTATGTCGAACGTGTGGACAAACGCCTGGTGCCCACCCCGCTGGGGATCACGGTCACGGATCTCCTGGTCCAGCATTTCCCGGACATCATGGATGTGAACTTTACGGCCCGGATGGAGGAGGATCTGGATCGCATTGCTGCCGGCGAGGCGGATTGGGTAGAGGTGCTGCGCCAGTTCTATGGGCCTTTTGAGCAACGGCTTCAAATGGCGCTGGCGGGGATTCAGAAGATCTCCCTGGACCACGAAGTGCTGGACGAGCAGTGTCCGGAATGCGGAGCGCCGTTGCAGATCCGCTATGGTCGCTTCGGGAAGTTCGTGGGCTGCACGCGCTTCCCGGAGTGCCGCTACACCCGCCCCTTCTATAACAAGCTGGGGGTCCCGTGCCCGCAATGTGGAGGGGAGCTTCTGGAAAAGAAGAGCAAGCGGGGCCGCACCTTCTACGGGTGCAGCAACTGGCCCACATGCAACTTCACCACCTGGAAGCGCCCGCTGACCGTTCGCTGCCCGCACTGCGGCGGGATACTGGTGCAGGATGACCGGGAGAACGCGCGGTGCCTCAAGTGTGAGGCGATCGTCCCGCTGGAGGAGCTGGAACTGGAGGAGGCAGGCGGATAGGGATATGCCCATGCCCGAGCCTTCGGCACGGACAATCAATGGGGCATTGGGGGCCTGATAGGCGCGCCGAAGGCGTGCCCATCAGGCCCCCAAATTCATGATTCTCTCGCCCTGCGTCGCGAAACGGCGTGGGGTGGGGTCAGCGCAGAATCCAACCGGGCACCGCCAGGATCGCAACCGGGCGGGAGAAACTCCCGATCGCAGAGGCTGAAGCGCCCGGCTATGGAAGCGGCAATTCGATAGGGGGGTAGCGGATCGAGAGCCCCATCCGCTCCAGACACTCCGCCAGGGCCTCCGTCCAGGGCCGCATGGGGTCGCGGCCCTGCAGCTCCAGCACGTAGTTCCGCAGAGGGGTCCGGTCCGGCCGCGGGGCGCGCCGGCCGGATACCGCAGAAAGCCTCACCGCCTCCTCCGGGTTCCTCCCCAGCATCGCCAGGATCGTCCGCGCCATCTCGTAGCGCGAGGCGGCGCCGTGGTTCGCGATGTGGTAAATCCCATAGGCGGGGATCTCCAGCAAGCGAAGCATCGCTCGGGCCAGATCCAGCACAGAGGTCGGGGAGCTGGTCTGGGCGATCCCCCCTACCGGCTCTCCCCGCAGGATCCGCTCGACGGTCTGGCTCACAAAATGTCGCCCCCACGGCGCGAACAGCCAGGCGGTCCGCACGATGAAATGCCGCGGGCACAGGCTCCGCACGGCTTCTTCCGCCAGCCATTTGCTCCGACCGTAGATGTTCATCGGGTTGGGCAGGTCGAACTCGGTGTAGGGCGAGCCTTTGGCGCCGTCAAACACATAATCCGTGCTGATGAAGATCATGGTGGCACCGATCTCATGGGCCGCCGCGGCCAGGCAGGCCGTGCCAACGGTGTTCACCCGGAACGCGAGATCCGGATCCGCCTCGCAGCGATCCACGTCCGCGATGGCGGCCGCGTGGAGGATCACCTCCGGACGGATCTGTCGGACCACCTCAAAGATCTGGGGCGGCCGGGCGAGATCCAGCTCCGCGCGGGGTGGCGCGATCACCTCATGCTGCGAGCTCCAGATTTCCAGAACGGCTCGCCCCAGCATCCCGGTCCCACCCGTGAGAAGCACCCGCATAACGCTTCCTCCCTGAGGACACGTGAGCGCCCGTCCTTTTTGTGAGCGCCGATAACGGGC
>JAUQQB010000396.1 GCA_030550075.1 Chloroflexota bacterium
TTCGGCGCCCCGCTCCGCCCCCAAAAAAGGATTTGGGGTGGGGCCATTCCGTCCCACCTTTAGAGCGTTCAACGGCGTAACTCCTATTCGGGATGTATTCCACCGTCAGGCGGGTCCCCCGAATGACCGGTTTCCCGGCCATCACCCCGGGATCCACCACGATTCGCTCCAACTTGTTCCTCCTTCATCCCAGCACCACCAGGATCTGGTTCTGCTCCACGCTCTGGCCGGGTTTCACCCGGATGGCCTTCACGGTGCCGTCGCGGGGGGCACGGATCTCGTTCTGCATCTTCATGGACTCGAGCAGAACCAGTTTTTCCCCTTTTTGGACGGCCTGGCCCTCCTGCACGGGGACAGCTACGATGAGGCCGGGCATCGGGGCTTTGACGGCCACCTCGCCGGCCGGCCCGTGCCGATCGCCGGAGGCCTCCCGCAATCGCCGCTCCCGTTCATCCTCCACCCGCACCGCGAAAAGGTATCCGCGGACGAAAACCCAGTATTCCCCTTCCCGCTCTTCCACCAGAGCCTCATAGGAGGCGTTGTCCAGAAGCAGGGAATAGACATGCTGCTGGTCGATCAGACGGAAATCCACCGTCCGCTCGACGCCCTCGCACAGGATGCGATCCTCGCGGTTCACCTCGATGGTGAACGTCCGATCATTGATGGTCGCGATGTATTTCATGGCTCATCCGCTCCTCCGCAACTGCTCCCAGCGCCCGGCCCATTTCCAGCTGTTGATCTCCCGTGCGGTCCGGCGGGCTACATGGGTAGCTGCCTGGCCTCGCCGGTGCGCCACCAGGGTGGCGATGATCGCGGCCACTTCCTCCAGCTCCGGCAGCGTCTCTTCCTCCAGGGCGAAGCGTTCCTCCACAAACTTGGTATCGAAGTGGCCGGCCAGGAACCGGGTGCTGTTCAGGATGGCCTGATGGAAGGGGATGATCGTCTGAATGCCGATGATGCGGAACTCCTCCAGCGCCCGCCGCATGCGCAGGATGGCCTCGCCCCGCGTCTCGCCCCAGGTGATCACCTTGGCGATGAGGGAATCGTAATACGGCGTGATCTCACACCCCTCATAGACCCCGCTGTCCACCCGTACCCCAGGGCCGGTAGGCTCGGCCAGGGTGACGATGCGGCCGGTGGAGGGCATGAAGTTGTTGAACGGGTCCTCCGCAGTAATACGACACTCGATGGCCCAGCCGGTCTGGCGGATGTCCTCCTGGCGGTAGCGCAGCTTCCGGCCCCGCGCGATACGGATTTGTTCCTTGACGATGTCCACCCCGGTCACCATCTCGGTCACCGGATGCTCCACCTGAAGCCGGGTGTTCATCTCGATGAAATAGAAGTTGTGCTCCTTATCCACCAGGAACTCCACCGTCCCGGCGTTGACATAGCTGATGGCCTGGGCGATGCGCACGGCCACCTCACCCATGCGCTGGCGCATCTCCTCGTCGACGACGGGCGAAGGGGATTCCTCGATGAGCTTCTGGTGGCGGCGCTGGATCGAGCACTCGCGTTCGCCCAGGTGGATCACATTGCCGTGGGCGTCGGCCAGGATCTGCACCTCCACGTGGCGGGCCCCTTCGACCAGTTTCTCCAGGTAAACGTCATTGTCCCCAAAGGCCGCCATCGCCTCCCGGCGGGCCGCTGCCAGGGCATCGGGCATCTCCTCCAGGGAGCGGGCGATGCGCATGCCCTTTCCGCCGCCGCCGGCGGAGGCCTTAATCAGGATGGGGAAGCCAATGCGCCGGGCGGCTTCCATCAGGTCTTCATCCGAGAGTCCGCCATCGGTGCCGGGGACGACGGGAACGCCCAGGGCTTTGGCCATTTTGCGGGCGGTGGCCTTATCGCCCATCGCCCCGATGGCCCGGGGCGGCGGGCCGATGAAGGCGATCGCGGCCTCCTCACAGGCTTCAGCGAAGTCGGGCCGCTCGGCCAGGAAACCGTAGCCCGGATGGATCGCGTCGGCGCCCGCCCGACGGGCGACATCGATGATCTTATCGATACGAAGGTAGCTTTCGAGGGCCGGCGCCGGCCCAATGCAATACGCCTCATCGGCGTAGCGCACGTGCAGCGCATTGCGGTCCACTTCGGAGAACACAGCAACCGTGTGGATCCCGAGCTCACGGCATGCTCGGATGATCCGCACAGCGATCTCGCCGCGGTTGGCGATCAGGACTTTGCGGAACATCGAGAACCCCCTGTGGGAAAGGGCCGAGGGATCAGAGCGGGATGTTCCCGTGCTTCTTGGGCGGGTTCTGATCCCGCTTGTTCTGGAGCATCTCCAGGGCGTTGATCAGGCGGGGGCGGGTCTCCTTCGGCTCGATGACGTCGTCGACGAACCCATAGGAGGCGGCGACGTAGGGGTTAGCGAACTTCGCTCGATATTCCGCCACCAGCTCCACACGCCGGGCCTCGGGGTCCGGCGCATCGGCGATCTCCCGCCGGAAGATGATGTTGACGGCGCCCTCCGGCCCCATCACCGCCAGCTCCGCCGTCGGCCATGCCAGCACGAGGTCCGCTCGAATATGCCGTGAGCTCATCACGCAGTAGGCGCCACCGTAGGCCTTACGGGTGATCACTGTGATCTTGGGGACGGTAGCCTCGGCGTAGGCATAGAGGAGCTTGGCCCCAGCCTTGATGATGCCTCCGTGCTCCTGGGCGACCCCCGGCATAAAGCCGGGCACATCCTCGAAGGTGATGATGGGGATGTTGAAGGCGTCGCAGAAGCGCACGAACCGCGCCGCCTTCTCGCTGGCCTGGATGTCCAGCACGCCGGCCAGCACCGCCGGCTGGTTGGCCACGATCCCCACGCTGTGCCCGCCCAGGCGGGCGAAGCCGATGACGATGTTGGGAGCGTAATCCGGCTGGACCTCGAAGAAATCGCCGTTGTCCGCAATTAGGCGGATCACTTCTTTGATGTCGTAGGGGCGGGTGGGGTCATCGGGGATGATCGTATTGAGGCGTTCCTCCATGCGCAGGGGGTCATCGCCGTTCGGCACGTAGGGAGGGTCCTCCATGTTGTTTGATGGAAGGAACGAGAGGAGCTTACGGATCATGTAGAAAAGGTCGGCCTCCGTATCGGCAGCGAAGTGGGCCACACCGCTGATGGTCGTGTGGACATCCGCCCCGCCCAGCTGCTCGAAGGTCACTTCCTCATGGGTGACCGCCTTCACCACATCGGGCCCGGTGATGAACATATAGCTGGTTCCCCGGACCATGAAAATGAAATCCGTGAGGGCGGGGGAGTAGACGGCGCCGCCGGCGCAGGGGCCCAGGATGGCGCTGATCTGGGGGACCACGCCCGAGAGCATCACGTTGCGCAGGAAGATGTCGGCATAGCCGCCGAGGGAGAGGACGCCCTCCTGAATCCGGGCGCCGCCGGAATCGTTGAGGCCGATGATGGGCGCGCCGTTCTTCATGGCCATGTCCATGATCTTCACGATCTTGCGGGCATGGCCCTCCCCCAGGCTCCCCCCGAGCACGGTGAAGTCCT
>JAUQQB010000397.1 GCA_030550075.1 Chloroflexota bacterium
TCGTTATCTGAGGAATCCGGCGGCCTTCGCTCCGGATGGAGGGACGCGCTACCTGGTTCCCACGGTGAGCAAAATGGAGCCCGGCTGGGAGCCCCGTCGCTACTGGCGGGGCCCCATCTGGATCAATTTAAATGCCCTCATCGCCCACGGCCTGGCCCGCTATGGGTTCCATGAACTTGCCAAGGAGATTCATCAGCACACGCTGGGCCTGATCGCCCGCTCCGGGTTTCACGAATATTACGACCCTCGAACCGGAGAAGGCCTGGGGATCGGAGACTTCACCTGGTCTGCCGCTCTCCTGCTGGGATGGGAGCTGCTGAGCGTAGAATCAGCAAGGTAGGACAACTGCTCGTAATGGAAGAACGATTCATAACTCTGGAAGGGGCATGATTCCTTAGCGCATGGTTTTCGTCAGACCTCAGGATGAGGAACCCGCGAGACGCCGATTCGCTCCCTGCAACCCTCCAGGGGGAGATTGCTCAGAAAGGCACGCCAGCTCCCCGGAAAGCCACCGCAACGCTATGCCAGCCCATGCCAATCATCACCCTTTCTTCCTGCCGGAAAACACTATTTGAGATTTATAAAACAGGGGAAACTAAAACTGGATCGGATGAGCGAATTTCCGGTGATCTCAGAGGCTTCCGGGGAGCTGGAGAGCGATCTATCCCTCTCCCCACGCTGCTTCACGGCAGGGGGAGGGGCAAACGCAGAACCCGAGCAGGCACCGCCAGGATCGCAATAGAGCAGAGAACCTTCCTTTTTTGTAAAGCCCAGGGAGGCGAAAAATGAAAATTTATGTTGATCGAGATCTATGTTCAGGGAGCCTCCCCTTCTGTGTCCGGTGCTTTGCCTTTCTCGCTGAACATCCGCTGGGGGTCGATCGCCCCTGCATCACCCAGATCCTTCCCAACAACGGGGAGACGGTCACCTTTGTGATCCGAACGGAAGGGGAGACGGTGACGCTCACGCTGGATGAGGCCACGCGGGAGCGTGTGATCACGGAGGGGTGGGACGCGCTGGTGCCCTTCATTCCTTCTTTCTTCCGCGCCTGATCCTCCGCTCAACCCGCGAACGTCTTGTGAATGACAGCAGCCTGCCCGCTGCCAGGGGCTGATAAAGAGGAAATTTTACGGCTTTGTGGGGTGAGCTTTGGCGATCTCGCTCACCCCCCCAAACCCTGAATGCCTGAACAATGGTTTCGCTCTTTCCCCTCCTCAGGGTAGAATTTGCACATCGGCCGGCATCCCCGCCTTGAGCCGACCCTCCGGATTGGGAACCCGCACGGTTACCGCAAAGACCAGCGCCTGGCGTTCCTCCCGCGTCTGGACATTTCGGGGAGTGAACGTGGCCTCCGGAGCGATCCGGGCGATCACCCCCGGAAATCGCTCCCCCGGGAACGCATCGACCTGGACGGCTACAGGTTGCCCCACCCGGAGACGGCTCAGAAGGCTCACCGGCACATAAATGGTCGCCTCCAGAGGATCCACCGTGCTCAGGCTGAGCAGCGGTTGCCCGGCTCGAACGGTCTCCCCTTCGTGAGTTAGGCGCTCGGAGACCGTTGCCGTGAAGGGCGCGGTCAGGCGAAGCCGTTCCACCTGCAGCCGCAACAGGTCCCGCCGGGCCTCAGCCAGGGCCACCGCCGCCCGGGCCTGATCCCGTTCCCATGGCGTCGGCCCATTCCGGGCTCGATCCAGACGGGCCTGGGCGGTGCGAAGGGCCGCCTCGGCCGCCCGCGCCCGCGCTTCCGCCGCGTGAACCTGCGCCTTCAAAGAGAGCGGCCGCTGACGCATGGTTAGCAGGCCCTCCAGACGGGCGCGGGCAGCATCCCGCTCGGCCTCCGCTGCCCGCAACGCGGCCTCCGCGGCGGCCACCTGTCGGTCGGCGATCTCACGCTGACCGAACGGCAGGCGATCCCGATCCGCCCGTGCCTTCTCCAGATCCGCCCGGGCCCGCTCCACCCCTTGCTCGGCCATCGCCAGGGCGGTTCGCGCCTCGAGGATCTGGCGCTCCAGATCCTGGGGCTCTCGAAGCTGGCGCAACAACGCCTGCCGGAGATGCTCCGCCGCCTCGTGCTCCGCTTCGGCCTGTCGCACCTGGGCGGCCAGCACCGCCTGCTGCTCCGGTGAGACCCCCGCTTCCAGCGCGGCGGCCTCCGCCTGAGCCACGGCCAGGGCCGCCTCGGCCTCCAGCAGCTGCTGAGATAAGACCGGATCCTCCAGCTCGGCCACCGTTTCCCCAGGCCTTACGGTCGCCCCCTCCTCTGCCAGCCATCGCACCCTCCCGCTCACCTCCGCGGAGAGCTGAACGCTCCGCCCGGTCAGCGTGCCGGAGAACACCAGGCTTCCCCCTGATCCGCTCGATACGGGTCGGGAGAGCCACCAGACGCCAGCCAGATATGCGATTCCCCCAAGGGCGATGACCAGAATCCCTGCACGGAACGGCTTGCGCATGGACAATCCTCCATGAGATGGCCGTTATGGCACTTCCACATCGGCCGGCATGCCGGGCTTCAGGCGACCTTCCGGGTTCTCCAGCCGGATGTGGACCGCGAAGGTCAGATGGACCCGCTCCTCCTGGGTCTGGACGTTGCGAGGGGTGAACGAGGCTTCCTCCGCCACATGGGTGATCAGGCCCTCAAAGCGCTCGCCGGGAAATCCTTCCACCGCCACGGAGACGCGCATGCCCGGGCGCACCCGACCAAGGGCCGTCTCCGGAACATAGACCGTTAGCGTGAGGACCCGCAGGTCCATGAGCTGCATCACCCGAGTCCCCGGAGCGACCAGCTCGCCCGGCTCGACCGCTCGCAAGGCGACGATCCCATCCTGAGGCGCCTGCAGGACATACCGCCCGCGCCGTGCCTTTAGTGCCTCCAGAGCCGCTTCGGCCTGACGCAAGCGAGCGCGGGTGGCCTCCCGTTGTTCCGGTGTCGCCCCCGCCTGGAGCGCCGCCAGCCGGGCCCGGGCCACCTCGAGGGCGGCCTCCGCAGCCCGGTAACGGCCCTCCGCTTCCACCACCTGGGTCCTCAATGCCAGCGGATCCCGGACCACCGCATCCAGGTAATCCCGCAGGGCAAGGCTGCCATCATAGGCCGCCCCTGCCCGGTTGACCTCCGCCCACGCCGCCCAGTAGGCGTAAGGGGCATCCAGCACTTCCACCGGCAATGAGGGGCGCAGTGGTGGGGGAAGCTGTTCCCATTCCCGAACCACGGCCTCCGCGCGGTTCTTCAGGAGCTCGGCGATATCCTTCATGGCCACCGCCTGCTCCAGCCGGGCCTGAGCCGCACGCGCCTGGGCGGCAGCCACCGCCTGCTGGATCCGCAATTCCTGAGGCTCCCGCAGCATCGCCAGCACATCCTGCCAGGCCTGAAACGCGCCATCCCGCAACGCCTGCGCCTGATCCACCAGGGCCATCGCCTCTCGCACGTCTTCCTCCCGGGGGCCCGCCTCCAGGGCGTTCAGCGCGGCCCGGGCCTGGGTCACCTGGGCCTCGGC
>JAUQQB010000398.1 GCA_030550075.1 Chloroflexota bacterium
GGAGCTTCCACCCTTGCCGGAGGTCCCATGGGAAGAGTGGAAGGAGGAAGGATTTCCGGGCCCGGAGCTCCCAGGATCTCCTCCGACGGAGGAGGCGGGTGTCGTCACGCATCCAGAGGAGATCGGGCGCGTGGAGGAGGCGCCCTTCGAAATTCCCGAGGAAACGTTCCCTTCTGGAGCCGAACTTCCCCCCAAGGTCGAGGGTGAGCCTGCCGAAGGGCCGTCCGAAGGCCCGACCCCGGAGCTGGCCGGGCTTCCCCCGCTTCCTGAGTCCCTGAGCCCTGAGGAGGCCCTGGCCTGGCTCGCTCGAATTGCGGAGGGGAAAGAGGAGATCCTGCGAGCTCAGGCTGAGCGAGAGGCGGAGGCCCGAATGGCGGAGATCCTGGGCCGCCGCCCGCCGGAACCGCGGGAGCCGGCTCCGCCGTCGGCACCCACGGAGGCCGCTCCTTTGCCTGAACTCCCCGAGATCCCGGCGGGCAAGGAACTGGAGGAGGCGGCCGCGGAAGCGGCGCTTCCGGAGTGGCTGCTGGCCCTCAAGCCGCCAGAGGAGGCCTTGGAGGCTGCTCCAGCGGAGGAAGCACAGTTCCAGGCGCTACTGGAGGAGGCCGCCGCGCAGCCGCTGGAGATCCCCCCGGAGTGGATGGCGGAGATCGGGCTTTTCCCAGAAGCAGCGCCTGTAGAGGCCCCATCGGTGACGGAGGAGCCGTCCATGGAGGCTGCGCCGGCGGAGCTCCAATTAGAAGCTCCGCTGACCATAGAAGTGGAAGCCGCGCCGATGGCAGAGACGCTGCCCTCCGCTGCGGTGCCAATCTGGGATCTGCTGGCAGCTGATGAGGGCGCTCCGCCGGCCGGGAAGGTGCCGGAGCCGCTTCCCCCGGTGGATCTCCGCTGGCTGGAGCGCCTGCACGCAGTCCCCATTGCGGAAACGATGGCCGGTTCGCTGCTGGGGGTTCTGGCGGAATACGAGGCCCGTCTGAAGGAGCAGCCGCGCGACTATGAGACCCGGCTGGCGATGGCGCGGCTGCTCTTTAATCTGGGCGACACAGCGCGAGCGGTCCGGGAGTATCAGCGCCTCCTGCGGGTCGCTTCGATGCGCGATACGGTGATCGCCGACCTGGAGCAGGCGGTGCAATTGCGGCCCAACGAATCGCGGCTATGGCAGGTTCTAGGGGATGCTTATCAGGAGGCCAGGAAATTCCAGAAGGCTTTGGAGGCTTACCGGCGGGCCCTCGCGGCTTTAAGTTGAGCCTATAACGAAGCCGCCCGCCTCACCCCTTCGTGCTTTGTTCGCCGGGCCTGTTGCGCAATGACAGTGAAAGGGTTTCTGGGGCCGGGCAATCTATCTTCAGCGGCCTGCCCAGCCCTCGAAAATTCGGTATCTCCCTCCCCACGGCCTCCTGGGTCGTGGGGAGGGAGACAAAAATGCCTTTGAGGCGGAGCGAGGCACTGAAGGCATCACGCTCCGCCCCAAAGCCCCCCCGAAGGAACTCACTGCGTAGCTCCTACATCGAACAAGTCTATCGGGTGAAATTCAAACCGCGGAGAGTCCATCGATGCGAATGGGTATCCTGAGCGACACGCATGATCATATTGAAAACACCCGTCGGGCGCTGGAGATCCTCCGTCAGGAACAAATCAGGCGTCTCTTCCATTGCGGTGATGTGACCTCGCCGGAGGTTGTTTCTCTTTTCGAGGGCTGGGACGTTCTGTTCGTCCGCGGCAACCTGGATCGCCTGGATACACTCGAGCCGGCTGTGATCGCTCTGGGCCGCCAGCCCTTCCTGGGTGATGAGATGAGTACCACGGTGGCAGGCCGTCGGATCGCGATTCTCCATGGGGATGACACGGAGCGCCTGCGGCAGGTGATTGCATCGGGGGAATTCGATTATGTCTTCCACGGCCATACCCATCGGCGTCGTGATGAGCGAATCGGTCGGACCCGGGTGATTAATCCAGGTGCCCTGGGAGGGGTCCGGCATGAAAGCCGCTCCTTTTGTATCCTGGATCTGGAGACCGACGAACTCCGCTTCATCGAGGTTGAGCCATGAAGGAGGAGCTGTTCCCGCCGGAGCTGTCATTCCGTATGGCCGTGCCCATCGAGGTCCGCTTCCGGGATATGGACGCGATGGGCCATGTCAACAATGCGGTCTATTTCACCTATTTTGAGCAGGCGCGCCTCCTTTACATCCGCCAGCTGGCCCAGCTCCCCCCTCCGCTGGAACCCTTCGGGATGATCGTGGCGGAAGCCACTTGCCAGTATCGGGCTCCGATCACCATGGGGATGCCGATCCAGGTCTGGATTCGGGTTGCCGAAGTGCGCCAGCGGAGCTTTATCTTTCTATATAAGATCGAGCGGTGTGACAGCGGTCAGGTGATGGCTCTGGGACGCTCGGTGCAGGTGGCCTACGATTACGCACAGGGGGTCCCTATGCCAATCCCGGAGCCATGGCGCGAGCGATTCCTTCAATTTGAGAAGGGAGAAATTCGCAGCACGCAGTTTTCGAAACCCGAGATTGGATGTTCAGCATGAACATAGATGGCTCCTTGTCCCAGTCCACTCGCATGTCGGTTTCCTTTCGCAACACAAGGCTTGATCTCATATGAGAGTGCCCAACCCCATGATCATCGTCGACGCCCACGAAGACCTGGCCTGGAATGCCCGATCGTTCGGACGGGATTATACCCAATCCGCTCATGCGACTCGGGAGCGGGAGGAAGGGACGGAGATCCCTCACTTGAACGGACGTTGCACGCTGGGCCTTCCAGAGTGGTTAGCCGGCCGGGTAGCGGTGATCTTCGGAACCGTTTTTGTGATGCCCGCGCGCCGGTCCCGTTCCCATCTGGAGCGGGTCTATCGGACACCCGAGGAGGCCTATGCTGAGGGGATGGCTCAACTGGACTACTATGAGCGTCTGGCCGATGAGCATCCCCGTTTTCACCTGATCCATACCCGGAGGGATCTGGAAGCGGTGCTGGAGACCTGGAAGGAGCCGCTTCCAGATCCGGATCCGCGGAAGATTGGGATCGTTCGGTTGATGGAGGGCGCCGATCCCATCCGCCGGCCGGAAGAGGTGGAGATCTGGTATGAGCGAGGGGTGCGGATCCTCGGCCTCGCGTGGGGAGCCACGCGTTATGCGGGCGGGACGGGGGAGCCCGGCCCCCTGACCGACGAAGGACGTCGCCTCCTGAAGGCGATGCAGGAGTTCCCCTTCATTCTCGACCTCAGCCATATGGCGGAGCGCAGTTTCTTCGAGGCCCTGGACCGCTATGAGGGCCCGGTGATCGCCAGCCATTCGAACCCTCAGGCGCTGGTGCCGGGGGATCGGCAGCTTTCCGATGCGATGATCCGGGCTCTGGCCGAGCGGGATGGGGTGATCGGGGTGGTGATTTATAACCGAATGCTGAAGAAGGGATGGGCGCGAGGGGATCCGAAGGAAGCGGTGACCGTGTGGGATGTGGTGCGGGCCATTGATTACATCTG
>JAUQQB010000012.1 GCA_030550075.1 Chloroflexota bacterium
TGCTCATGGCTGATCAGGATCAGGTCCGCCTTCGGCGCATCCGCGGGGACCTGCCAGGGATCCAGGTAGATCACTGGAGGCCCGTCGATGCGGAAGGCGTCATGGCCGAGCCAGTGGATCCGGCTCAACAGGCGAGGACGCGCTTCCATGGGGAACCTCCCGCAGATTTCTCAAAGGGCGACGATCAGGGCCCCTCAGGCCGCTGAAACTTTGCCATGGCAAACTATAGGGCCGATGAGGCGGGAAAGGCAAGCGGTTCCGCTGTCAACCTCCGACCTGGGGTTCGAGCGCAAGCATGGGCAGGGCGTCGCTGCGCCCCGGGCACAGCTCATGGCCTCACGCGATACAGGGTGCAGAGGCCCAGATCCTCAACCGGTTCCATCTCCTGCTCCACAAACGCCTCGATCCGCACCGGGCGCAGGTTCCATTCCCAGCGCCAGTAGCACACCCAGCGGATGCGTCCCTCCCGGATGGCCTGCATGGTCTCCTCCTGGCCGACCCGGCCGAAAGAGGTGGCGGTGGGGATGTCGAAGGGCGTCGGATTCCGTAACCCGGTCTGCAGATAATAGAACCCGGCGGTGGGGAAGAGCAGGAACACGGAGGGCTCAGGGATTCGTGTGCGCAATCGGGCGGTCTCTTCCAGGATCTGGGCTTGCAGGGCGGGGGCGATCAGGGGACCCCGGAAATGGGGAAGGGAAGAGATCGTCAGACGGCCCTGGAGGAGGCGCAACGGTGGGATCATCAGCGCCACAATCAGGCCCAGGATGAGCAGCGCGCCGATCCCGCGTTCGAGGACGATTTTCCACGGGCGGATCGGCCACGCGCTCCATCCGCCGATCATTACCGTCAGCAAAGCCGGGACGGCGTAAATGATGTGCGCATAATCGGCCCGGGGGAAAACGCCCAGGAAAGCCGCCGACGCAAAGAGGCCGGAGGCGATCCAGGATGCGCGTCCAGATGAGGTCGGAACAAAGAAGCCGCCGATCCAGAAGAAACCAGCCAGGAAAGGCAGGAGGAACGAAAAGGATCTCAGGGCCCACAGCCCCTGTTCCAGGGTGGAACGAGGGGAAAGGGCTTGCAGGCTGCGAAGGATCCCCACAAGACCCTCCGTATAAGGGATCCCGGAGAGGCGCAGGTAAGTTGGCTTGTTCAACACGCCGTAATCCATAAACTTCGGACCGCCGCCGCTTGCCCAGATTGGCAGGAAGGTCAGGGCGAGGGTCCCCAGAAAGGCGATCCCGGGCGTGCCGATCTCGATCGCCCGCTGGCGGAGGGAGAGGCGCTCTTCCTCGCGCCGGGCCAGGATAGCCCCCAGGATCGCCAGGAGCGCGTAGACGCCGATGTTCTGTTTGGCGGTGAAACTCAGCCCGGCCGCGGCCCCTGCCCAGGCGAGGAGACGCCGGCGGGCCCGCGAATCCTCAACCGCCTGCGCTGCGGTGGTCGCGTCGAAAGCGGCCATCAGGAAGGCGTTGGCCAGGGATTGATAGGGCGCGTGGGGGGCCGGGGGAGCCAGCAACAGGTTCGCCCCAAGGAACAGCATGCGGGATCCTGCGCCCGCGCCCATCCGCTCCAGGATGCGTATCCCGAAGAGCAGGGAGGCCGTGTAGCCGGCGGCCACCACAGCCTTCACCGCGATGATCTCCACGCCGATCAGGGAGACCAGGGGCGCGGTGAAAGCCACGGCGAGGGGGCCAGCCCCGTAGAACACGTCCCGGTAAAGCACCTCTCCCTCACGGACCCGCCGCATCACCTGCAGGAACCATGCCTCATCCCCCCGATTGATCCCCGCCGCCAGGTTCAGATAAAGGCTGATCAGGAAAAGCCCGGCCGCCAGAGTCGCCTTCCTCATATCCGGTCTCCGCGGAACAGCTGGAAGGGCAGAAACGATCGCCAGAGGGGCACCTGTTCCAGGGCTCGCTCCAGGCGACCTCCCCAGGGGTGGTTCGACAGGAATCGGGGGAAAAAGCCATAGCGGGCGATGGCGATCAGCCGTATCCCGGCCTGCTGCATCGCTTTCGAAATCACGGAAGGGCGCATGTTCAGGATCCCCCGCTCCGCCGCCCACCCCATCCCCGGCGTGATCAGGATTTGAAGATAGTAAAGAGGATTGAGGGGATTGGGCTCCAGGAAAACCACCCGTCCTCCCGGTCGCAGAAGCTGGGCCATGGAATAAAAGGCCTGGTTCAGATCTGCGAGATGGTGCAGGACGAAGAAGCCCACCAGCGCATCATAGCGCCCATGCAGCTCAGGGGGACAGCGGTGGATGTCCGCGCAGTAAACCGGGATATTGTATCGTCCGCCGTCGAATTCCCGCATCCGCTCGATCAGGAAGGGGGAGAGTTCCAGTCCTTCCACCTGGAAACCGCGCTCGGCCAGCAGGAAGGCGTGGCGGCCCATCCCACACCCCACATCCAGGATCCGCTCCCCCGGGCGGAGATCGCCGAGGCGGATGACCTCCTCCACCTGGCGGATCACGTAAGGTGTCCGCTCCGGCCACATCGTCCGTTTGATGCGGCGTCCGAAATATTCCTGTTGCAGCCGATTGTGAGCCTCAATCTTCTCTGACATCGGTGGCGCTCGCTTCTTCGAAGATGTCCTTCCGATCACTGGGAACGGGAACCGCTATGGAAGAGCGAAGGAAGGAGGCCGGATCGCGCTTCAGCGCCCAGGCGGTGCGGAGGATGCGCCAGCCCAGCCGCCAGCGCATGCCGGTGGTATACGCGGAACGGCCGGCGGGGCGCGGAGAGCGATGAATAGGAACCACCCGGGCGGGGAAGCCCGCGCAGGCGAGCAGCGTGGGCAGATGCGGCTCCGGAGCATCCCAGCGTCGCAGGGCCTCCGCCACCCGACCTTCCATGAGGCAAAAGGTTCCGGCATCCACCGGAGCCCCGCAGATCCAGTGGAGGGCCCGCTTGAAGAGCCACGAGGTCAGCATCCGATCCAGCCGCTCATATCGCCCGCGCCGTCCAGCGAAGATGACAAGGGCGCGGCCCTGTGCTTCCTCCAGCGCCTTTCGAAGAAGCGGGATGGCCTCGGGCGGATCCTGCAGGTCCGCATCCATCACGACCACATAACGCCCGCGGGTCTCGTGCAGGCCGATCCAGATGGCCCGGTGCTGCCCGACGTTCCGGGGGAGGTCCAGGATCCGGATCCGGGGATCCCGGGCGGCGAGCTCGCGCAGCACATTTAGGGAGCCCTCGGGGCAGGCGTCGTGGACAGCGATCAGTTCCCAGGACCAGCCCGCTCCATCCAGGACCGATCGCAGGCGCGCATACAGTGGGCGAAGGGTTTCCCGGTTTCGGAAGACCGGAATGACGAGGCTGATCTCAGGCTGGATCTCCATGGCGCTGCATCCATTCCAGGGTCCTTCGCAGGCCGGCGGGAAGATCCCACCGGGGTGACCACCGGAGCCGGCGCTGGGCCTTCCGGATATCGGCGACCCAGCAGGACGTATCCGGCGGGCTGGGAGGATACGTGCCGATCCGGAGGCGAAGCGGTCGGCCGGTGATGGATTCCACCAGCGCGGCCACCTCCTCGTTGGCCCACTGGATGCCGGTGCCGATGTTGAACGCTTCCCCGGGCCGGACCGATCGCGTGGCGGCGCGCAGACATGCCTCCACCACGTCCTCCACGAAGACGAAATCATGCCGGTAGCCCGGCGTGGTCAAGCGGACCTCCTCTCCCGTGAGAGCTGCGCGGAGCAGTGTGGGAATGAGCTGCTCTGGAGGCTCCCCGGGCCCATAGACGTAAAATGGTCGAAGGATGATCGCGGGCAGGCTGAAGGCGTGGGCGTAAAAAGCCACCAGCAAGCTGGCGACGGCCTTCGCAACCCCCCGGTCGGTTGTCGGGCGCAAGGGATCCCGCTCGCGGATCGCCCGCGGATACGGGCCGTATTCCAGGGAGCTTCCCATGTGGATAAAGCGAGTGATCCCCACATCCCGCGCCGCCTCCAGCAGGTGCGCGGTGGTCACGAAGCTGGAGCGCAGGAGCTCTAAGCGTTCCTCCGGCGTGCGCGGGTGCCCGCGCCGGGCGGCGAGATGAAAAATCCAGTGGGGGCGCACGTTCGTTACAACCTCCCGCACCTTCCCCGCATCCAGAAGGTCGTTGCGGTGGATCGAAACCCGATCCATCACCCCGGCCAGGCGCCTGAGATCGGTGCCCGGTCGGATGATGAGGTGGATCCGCGCTCCGGCTTCCAGCAGGCGATGCGTCAGGGCGGCGCCGATGAAGCCGGCCCCGCCGGTGATCAGGATAGGCGTGCCCTGGAGATCGGCCATGAGCTCATGATCCGGTTGCGGTTTGAAAAGAACGCATCCGCTTCCTCAATGGCGCGCAGGAGCTCTCGATGCGAAGCCTCCCACACAGGGGGCGGTTGTTGGAAAGCCTCCCGCAGCGCTTCCAGGATCCGGGGGATCTCCACCCGCGGATCCCGACCCACGATATCCCGGAGAAAGGAACGCCGCAGGAACGAGAACGAACAGCCCAGCCGGGCCATCTCCGCGATCAGCAGACGGCAGGGGATGGGAAAGCCGCGATCGGGAAGGGTCAGCCCTGCGAAGCCGAAGGGGATCTGGAAGGCAGACCGGACCCGCTCCACGATCCCATCGGAGATGGCCCGGAACGGGTTGGGCGTTCGCCGCTCAATAGCCAGATCATGCAGGCCGAGGTAAACCCGGGTGAGGGGAAGTCTCGCCAGGCACTCGCACAGGTTCACGGCCTCTCGCGTTTCGATCAGGATCCCGAGCCCACATCGTCCCCCGATCCATTCCAGGACATGCTCCACCTCCACTGCGGAGCGGACCATGGGGAGCATGATCTCGTCGGTGCCGGCCTGCACAGCGGCCTCGATCTCCTCTCGGGTCCACGGGCCAAAGGCGTTGATCCGGCACAGGACGCGGGCAGTCGTGCAGGCGCGAACCCGTCGCAGATCCTCCAGGGTGTCATGGTTGATCTGGGTGTCGAAGCCGGCCTGGCGTTCCGCTTTGCCAATGTGCTCCCAATCCACCACCACGCCAGCTACTCCACCCGCCACCGCCAGGCGGATCAGATCCGAATCGGTGGAGAACAGGAAAAGATCGAAACTCCCCATGGGCTGTGCGATTCCATCCATCGTGTGCCGGCCTTTGATGGGGGGCAGGGTTGCCCTGCAGATTCATCCACCTGACTCGATGCCCTGCCCGACCGGTGTTCCGGCTCCATCAAAGAGGCTCCTTGCGCGCCAGCACGAGCAGGGTTGAGCCCCAGGGCCATCGTATCCAGCGCCCCAGAGCGACTTCCAGGCGTATCACCTGGAGCAACAGGCGGTTCAACCAGAGGGAAGGGCGCTCCTCGAACCTCTGAAATCCCGGGCGATAGCGCCCAACCCATCGGCTTGCCAGAATCATCGGGAAGAGCAGGAACATATAAAACCGCATGTCCACGATACGAAACCCTGCTTCCCTCAGGCGGTTTCGAAGCATCGCCGGCGTATAACGCCGGCGATGCCCGGCCTCCCGATCCCGGGCACTCCAGAGCCACGGGAAAGCAGGGACGGACAGGAGCACCCATCCGCCGGACTTCAACACGCGCCGCGCTTCCCACAGTGCCTCATGATCCTCAAGATGCTCCAGAACGTCCAGCAGCAGGACCACGGATACACTGCCCGCGCGAAGAGGCAGCCGTCGGGCGTCGCCCTGAACCAGAGCCAGGGAAGGGGCCCGGGCCTTTAAATCTCTCATGCCATCCGGCAGCAAATCCACGCCCATCACGTGGAAACCCTGATCAGCCAGCCAGCGGACCGTCCACCCGGTTCCACAGCCTGCATCCAGAATCAGGTCCTCCGCTGGGAGGACGATGCGCCTCAGCCAGCGCTGGAGGATGGAGCGACGCCCGACGAACCAGAAGTGCTCCGATTCCATCCGGGCGATGCGTTCCAGGCGCTCGGGGTGAAAGAAGAGATGATCCAGGCGTTCCATTTGTGGGAGATGATCTCATCCAGGATGGAATTCGTTGTGTTTTTCCAGCCAGGCGATCATGCACCCCAGCCGGCGGACCAGGCGGCGGGCGCTGGCTTCCACCGCCGGGGAGAGCCTCTCCCCAAATCCAAAATCCTCGCCGACGATCCCGTAAAGAACCAGGCATGGGGGGAACGGCCCCAGGGCTCGGGCGAGGGCGAGGGCCTCTCCCAGAGAGAGCCCATGGATGGAGTAGCGCCGGGGGCGAGGGTCCTCCAAAAGGCGATCCCCACGAATCCGGAGAAGCGTTCCCGGAGGGGCGCTGGCGGCTACCGCATCGACGATCCAGGCGATCTCCGCCCCTGCCCACGCCCGGGCCAGCGCCACCGGATCAGGAACCCCCAGGGGAATGACTGCGCCGCCGGGCCCGCTCCGGGCCTGGAGCTGGGCGGCCACCCACAACCCCACCCCGTCGTCCCGCCGCATCGGGTGACCCAGGCCGATAAGGACCCAGCGCGGCGCCTGCCTCATTCCTTCTCGATCTCCAGGCGCAGGAAGTGCGTGGCGCAGGAGATGCAGGGATCGTAGTTCCGGATGGCCTGCTCACAGCGCCAGGTGATCTGATCTTTGGGCAGAGCCAGCAGGTGCGGCACCAGCTTCCGCAGATCGTCCTCGATGCGCCGCTGGTTCTGCGCGGTGGGCGGAACGATCTTCGCGTCTTCGATCAGGCCTTCGGTATTGATCTGATAACGATGATACAGGATCCCCCGGGGGGCCTCGCTGGCTCCGAACCCCATCCCTGCCCGGATCTCGAAGGGCTCGAAGGGATGGTCTGGCGGCTCGTAGCGATCGATGAGGCGCAGGGCTTCCTCGCAGGCGTGAACCACCTCGATCCCGCGGACGAGGAGGCTGCGGAAGGGGTTGCGCACCGGGGGGGTCAGACCGATGGCGGTGGCCACCTCCCAGGCCAGCGGGGAGAGCTGGTGGAAATTCAGGTTGAAGCGGGCCAGCGGGCCGACCATATAGCTGCCTCGCCCCCGGATGATGGAATGCAGGGCGTTGCTGTAAGGCACCTGGAGTTCCTCGAAGACCTCCTCGAATCCGGAGACCGGGATGAGAAGGCCTTTGCTGGAATGAATCTGGCCCTCGAGGATGGCATATTCCTCCGGATGATGGAGGGCCACGAATTCATAATCCTCCTCGAAATCCGGGAACTCCAGCCCGGCCATCCAGCGCAGGGCCTCGATCATGAAATCGCGGGCGCGGGCCAGCCCGTCCCGATGCTCCAGGAGCGCCCGACGAGCGGGCACGGAGTAGAATCCGCCCACCCGCACGTTGATCGGATGGATCTCCCGCCCCCCAATCCGGGCCATCAGATCGTTCCCGGCCTTTTTGATCTGCAGTCCCTTTTGCACCCACTCTGGATGATCCCGGGCCATACGGAGCGCGCTCTCGTAGCCGAGGAAATCCGGCAAGTGCAGGAGGAACATATGAAGCGCATGGCTTTCGATCCATTCGCCGTAGTAGAGCAAGAGGCGAAGATCCCGGAGGGGGCCTTTCACCGAAAGCCCGAACAGGCTTTCGATGGCATTGCATGCGCTCATCTGATAGGCCACCGGGCAGATGCCACAGATGCGAGCGGTGAAATCCGGCGCTTCCTCGAAACGCCGCCCCCGCAGAAAGGCCTCGAAAAAGCGGGGCGGCTCATAGATCTCCAGGCGGAGCTCGTGCACCTGCCCGTTCCGCACCCGGACGTGCAGGGCGCCCTCGCCTTCCACCCGGGCCAGGGCCTCAACTCGAACGGTCAGGGTTCGCGGCTTCGGCATAGCGGTCTCCTGCCTCCCGAAAAGCAGGGGCATACGCGTTGAAGGTCCGGAACAGCCGCACCAGATCCGGGGAGGTCATCCCATGGGCCAGCAACCAGTCCCCCAGGCTGGCCGGGTTGGGCGTTTCCATCGGGCCGAAGCAACCGTAGCAGCCCCGCCGGTAAGCGGGACACAGCGCGCCGCATCCCGCCTGGGTGACCGGCCCCAGACACGGGATCCCCTGAGCGACCATCACACATACGATCCCGCGGCGTTTGCACTCGATGCACACGCTATGGTTGGGGATGTTGGGCCGTCGACCGTTCAGGAAGGCGCTGATCAGCTCCAGCAGGGGCCCCTTCCCGATGGGGCAGCCCCGAAGCTCGAAATCGACCGGCACATAGGCCGAGGCGGGCAGGGATTTCTCCAGCGTCTTGATATATTCCGGGCGGGCGTAGACCAGATCCAGGAAACCGCGCACATCCGCGAAGTTCCGAAGGGCCTGGATCCCGCCGGCCGTGGCGCAGGCCCCGATGGTGACCAGGAAGCGGCTCTGCCGTCGGATCTCCCGGATCTGATCCACCTGTTCCGGGGTGGAGATGCTGCCCTCCACCAGGGAGAGATCGTAGGGCCCCCGCACCACTGCCCGCGAGGCCTCCAGGAAGTAGGCGATCTCCACCTCGCCGGCCAGGGTCAGCAGCTCCTCCTCACAATCCAGAAGGGTGAGCTGACAGCCATCGCATGAGGCAAACTTCCAGACCGCCAGCTTGGGTTTGCGACGTCGTGCCATCGGTTGTGCCTCCGGATCCCGGGTCGGTGACGGGCTGTGTGCGCCCCCTGTTTATCGTCATGGCTTATGCCCTGTGTCCCATCCTCTCCTCTAAAGCTCACGCACCTCCAGCAGCGAGCGGACCTGCGAGAGGGGAAACACGGGGCCATCCCGGCAAATGAAGGCAGGGCCGAACTGACAATGACCACAGAAGCCCACCGCGCACTTCATGTTCCGTTCCAGCGAAAGGAAAATCTGTTCCGGCGAGGCCCCCCGGTTTTCCAGCTCCCGGGCGGCCACCCGCATCATCACCTCCGGGCCGCACATCAGGATGATGGCCTGTCGCAGGTCCAGGAACCGTTCGGCCATGGGCAGCAGCGTCGTGACCACGCCGATATGTCCGCGCCAGGCCTCATCGCCCCGATCCACCGTGATGAAAACCTGGAGATCCAGACGCCCGCGCCAGCGCTCCAGCTCCGTCGGGTAGAGGAGATCCGCCGGCGTCCGCGCTCCATACAGCAGAACGATCTGCTCGTAATCCCGGCGGTGGGCCATCAGGGATTGCAGGACGGGCCGCAGCGGGGCCAGCCCGATCCCTCCGGCCAGGATCAGGATGTCACGACCGCGGGCCTCCTCAAGGGGCCAGCCGCGCCCGAACGGCCCTCGCAGGCCCACGATGTGCCCCTTGCGAAGACGCACCAGCGCCCGGGTGACCGATCCCACCGCCCGCACCGTGTGTTCCAGATCCCGGGTCTTCGGATGAACACCGCTGATGGAGATGGGAACCTCGCCGACCCCGAAGAGATAGAGCATATTGAACTGGCCGGGCTGAAAAGAGAAGGGATCCCCTTGAAGGGAGCGCAGGCGCAGTGTGACGGTGTCGGGCGTCTCCCGACGGACGCCCGTGATCTGAAAGGGGCGGGGGAGAAAGAGATCCGGAGCACGGGATATGGCCTGGGGGATCATGCAGGCCTCCTCTCCGGCGGCGCGTAGAGGTCCAGGAGTTGCAGGCGGGCGGCCTTGAGCCGCCCGGCGACCACCGCGAGCAGCCGGCTCAGGATCCAGGCGGCGAGGGCGCAGTCCTGACTCATCCGGGCCCGCAGCGGAGCGGCATCCAGGACCACGGCGGTGGTCTCCACCAGGGCCCGGGCATCGAATTCCCATCGGTAAGGGGGAAGGGCCCATGACCAGCCCACGATCTCTCCGGCGCTCACGGTCTGCAGGCGGATGGCGCCCTGCCCCGGGATGAACATCTCGATGGCCACCAGGCCATCTACAATCAGGAAGAAGGCGTCCGCCGCCCGGCCCTCCCGCAGGAGCAGCGTATCCGGGGCGTAGGTCTGCAGCTGGGCGATCTCCGCCAGGCTTTCCTTCCAGGCCTCCTCCATATCGTGGGTGAAGGGATGCTGGCGAAGCGCTTTTAGGATCTCGGCTTTCGACATCGGCTCACCTCCTCTCGCTGGCCATGGCTCCGTCCGTTTCCCGGATCGCCCGGACTTCCTCCGTCAGGTCAATGCCCACCGGGCACCACGTAATGCAGCGCCCGCAACCCACGCAGCCGGAGGTTCCGAATTGATCCCACCAGGAGGCCAGCTTGTGGGTCAGCCACTGGCGATAGCGGGCCTTCGCGCTCTGGCGGATCGGGTGCCCGGCGGTGTAGGTGAAGGCGGTGGTGAAGCAGGAATCCCAGCGGCGCACCCGCTCCGCCCGGGTTCCGGCCAGATCGCTGAGATCCTCGATGGTGAAGCAGAAACAGGTGGGGCAGACCATGGTGCAGTTTCCGCAGGTCAGGCAGCGCTGGGCGACCTCCTCCCAGCGGGGATGCTCCAGATTGCGGTAGAGCAGGGCGGGGAGATCGGCGGTGTCCAGCTGTCGACCCATAGAGCGGGCCGTCTCTTCCAGACGGGCTTCGACCGCCGCGCGATCGGCTTCCGTGGCGGGCGTGCAGGGAACCCCCGCCATAAGAGCCGCTCCGCGTTCGGTCCCGATCTCGACCACAAAGGCATCTGGAAGCTCCGTGAGGATCAGATCGGCGCCGGGCGGGGCTTTGGGGCCGGTGCCCATAGAGGCGCAGAAGCAGGTTCCGCCGGCGGTGGTGCACTGGACGGCGATCAGGAAGAGCGCCTCGCGGCGGGCCCGATAAACCGGGTCCACATACGGGCCACCCATGAACACCCGATCCAGGATGGCGATGGCGTGGAGCTCGCAGGCCCGAACGCCCAGAAACGCATAGCGCGGCGGAGGATCCGCGGGCGGGATCCATTCGAAGCCCTGGCCGTTGCGGCGGGCCTGGCCCAGGGAGAACACGGGGGGATGGAGGAATCGCTTCCAGGAATGCGGGCCCACCGCATACCCGAAGAAGGCCTCATCCTCCCGGCGTTTCAGACGGTAGTAGCCCCCATCCTGTTCGTCCGTCCATCCGATGGGGAGATCCGAGATCTGACGGATTTCATCGTAGACAATGGCCCCCTCCTGGATCCGCGGGCCGATGATCGTGTAGCCCTGCTGCGCGAGGGCCTCCAGCAGGGTCTGCAGCTGCGCCTTCTCCATTCGCCAGAGGGAGCCGGGGGCGGGGATCCGAACCTCGGGATCGGCCATCGCGTTTCCTCCCTTCAGCGGGGAACCGGGCCTCGTTCCAGAAGCGCGCTCGGGCGAGCGGTTTCACTCTCCATTATGTTTTATGCGAAGCAACCATGCCAGTGAGAGTCGGGCATCCTATATTGTGATATTATTCACAATCCGGTCCGGGCTCAGCAGATCCGGGGGAGCTGTTCGCCGGCCAGCATACTGACCACCCGGAAGCCGCCGACCCGGGTGCGGAGGAGGACGAGGTGTCGGGGATCCTCGACTACCTCTCCGATGATGGCCGCCTCCTGGCCCAGGGGGTGGGCGCGCATGGCCTCCAGCACCCGTTCCCCATCCTCCCGGGCGACGATGGCGATGAGCTTCCCCTCGTTGGCCACGTGGAGGGGATCCAGGCCCAGGATCTCGCAGGCGCCTTTTACCTCATCCTGGATCGGGATGCGATCCTCATAAAGATGGATGCCCACCCGGGAGCTCATCGCGATTTCGTTCAAGGCGCTGGCCAGGCCGCCCCGGGTCGCATCGCGCATGCAGCGGATGCGGGGGCTGGCCCGGAGCATGGCGGCTACCAGTGTGTGGAGCGGGGCGGTATCGGAGCGAACGGGTTGCTCAAATTCGATCTGCTCGCGGGCCAGCATCACCGCGATGCCGTGGGCCGCGATCGGCCCGTTCAGCAGCACCAGATCCCCGGGCCGCGCCTGATCGGCCGACAGCGTCCCCTCGTATTCCACCACCCCGATGCCCGTGGTGGTGATGAACATCTTGTCCGCCTTCCCCCGATTCACCACCTTGGTGTCCCCGGTGACGATAGGAACCCCTGCCTCCTCAGCGGCCCGGCGCATGGAGTCCACGATCTGGCACAGCGTATCGATCGGCAATCCTTCCTCCAGGATAAAAGCTGCGCTCAGGAAGAGCGGTCGGGCCCCGCTGACGGCCAGATCGTTGATGGTCCCGTTCACCGCCAGCCGGCCGATATCCCCACCGGGGAACACAATGGGATCCACCACGAAGGCGTCGGTGGTGAAGGCGAGGCGCAATCCGTTTATGTTCAGGACGGCGGCGTCGTTCAACACCCGGGTTTCGGGCGGCAGGAGGAGGGGGCGGAACACTTTCTCGATCAGCTCGTGCATCAGCCGTCCCCCGCTGCCGTGCCCCAGCAGCACGGTGCGATAAGAAAGGGGCGGGATGGGACAGGCCCCCAGGCTCTCTGTGGTCGCCATGGGTTTTACGCTCCCCGGAAATGAGGTTCCCGCTTTTCAAAGAAAGCGGCCAGGCCTTCTGCGAAATCCGGCGTCTCGGCGATCTCCACGAGACACCGCAGCTCTTTCGCCATATGGGGATCCAGACGATCGATCCCCAGCGCCTCGTTGATAAGGGCCTTGGTGATCGCCCACGCCCGGGTGGGCCCGCGCGCCAGACGGTGGGCGATGGCCTCCACCTCCTGATCGAAGGTCTCGAAAGGAAAGATCCCGTTGATGAGGCCCCACTCCAGGGCCTGCTGGGCGCTGAGGCGCGGATTCAGAAAGACCAGCTCCATGGTCCGCCGCAGGCCGATAAGGCGGGGGAGGATGAAGGTGGTGCTCTCCGCCCCGGTGAGGCTGGTCTTGGAATAAGCCCACTCGAAGCTGGCCCGATCGGAGGCGAAGACCAGATCGCAGGCCATGGCCAGGCCCAGGCCCCCGGCGGCGGCCACCCCCTTGACCGCCGCGATGAACGGTTTGGGCGCGCGCCGGATCTCGGAGATCGTGCTGTGCAGGTATTCCAGGATCTCCTTGAAGCTGCGCCCATAGCCCCCCTCGATCTCGCGGGCCTCCGGCTGCAAATATGAGAAGTCCTCTGGATGCTCCCGCTCTCGAACATATTTCAGATCCGCCCCGCTGCAGAAAACCCGGTCGGTTCCGGTGAGGATCACACAGCGGACCTCCGGGTCGCGGGCGAATTGAAGGGCGGCCTTCCGGAGATCCCGAGCCATCGCGACATCCAGGGCATTGAAGCGATCCGGCCGGTCGAGCTGGATGATCCCGATCGCCTCTTTTCGCTGCATTCGAATGTGATAGAGTTCGATGATGACGGGTTCCATGGGGCGCTCTCCGGATTTTTCGGGAATGATAGGGCTGGACGCTCCCTCCTGGGGACCTTCCGGATGTTCTGGATCTCTCCGCTCTTCCCATGGCCCGCAGGGTCCCATGGGGATCAAAATCCGTGCTCCATCATAAGGATACAGATCGCCGGGATCCCTGAGAGTAGAGCGCCATGTCCCTTCCGGGTTCCCATGGCCATCCCCTTGCGGATCTGGAAGGGATGATACTACAGGAGAGCCATGCCGGGCAGCGGGGATACCTGTGGAATCGTTCCTCAGCCCCGTTGTACGATTGTGCCGCCCAATGCCCCCGAACTCCGCCGCGCCGCCGAAGGCGGCGTCGGCTGCAGCGGCGGGCTGGGCAGCCTCTGGAGGTTACATCCAGCGCTTCATGCCTTCACAGAAGTCCTTTCCGTCAGGATCAAATGAACAACGGGAAGAGCCCTCAACTCCAATTTCGATAGATCAATGATCTTGCTGGCATCCTCAATCTCAATCCCTATAACACGATTGTGTTCATCAAAGTCCAGCACAATCCCTGGGGCGATCTCCTCCGACTCAGTACTTACTCCATCAATCAATTTGATATACAACATGTCGGTCTCAGGATGATATTCGAAAACCATTGTCTTCTCCCCTTCAAGGCTTAAAGCGACGGTCGAAAAAAGCGTTATGCACGGTCTCCCCATCCGGTTCCGTCACGACCCGCAGATACTTGTCCATCTCGGCAACATATCCCCAATAACGGATGCGCCCGTTGGGCTGTACTTCGGTACGAATAGGATTCTTTAGAACGTGCTCAATCCATTCCATCTTAAGGTAAGGCCGACGAGCCATAACACTTGTTCTGAAGTAAGCTGTCGTTTTCATCTATCACTGCCAGCAATATCTGGATATAGTATAGCTGCCTAACGATTGATTGTGGGAAATCCGGAATTCCCAGCCAGCTGGAATCTTATAAGGCCTATCCTCTTGACACCATACTCAGCAGCCAGATAGGCGTAATGTTTCCGAAGCAATGTGATGTTCTCCTCGCGGTTCAAGCTTTCACCTCGCGGGGAACACACAGGATGTGCGCAACCTAACGGCACTGTAGCAGAGGAGAGCTCTCATGTCAAGCCTGTCCCCCCAACTCCTTCATCCCCTCAGGCCCTGTGATATGTCCCCCGTATTCATACCAGATCCGGCACGCGCCCTCGCTGCTCACCATACAGGCGCCCACCGGGGTTTCCGGCGTGCACGCTTTGCCGAAGAGCCGGCAGTCATACGGGGTGGCGATGCCGGCCATGATGTTGCCGCACAGGCATTCCTGGGTGAGGCGGGGCGGAGCATCCCGCAGCCATTCCGAAAGCCGGATCTCGAAACGGGCCCGGGCGTCTGCCCACTGGTATTTCGGGCGCAGGCGAAGGTTCCCGTTGGGAACGTAGGCGATGCCGCGCCAGACCCCGCTTTCGGTCTGAAAGACCTCCCACAGCAACCGCTGGGCGTTGCGGTTGCCTTCCGGCGTCACGCAGCGGGGATAGGCGTTCACCACCCGTTTCTCGCCCCGGCGGATCAATTCCACGAGCTGCACCAGGGCGCCCAGGATATCCAGGGGCTCGAACCCCGCCACCACCACCGGGATGCCATGGCGTTCCACGAAGCGCTCGAAGACCTTCCACCCGGTGATGGTCGCCGCGTGGCCCGCGGCCAGGAACCCCTGCACCCGGGTCCGGGGCATCTCGGCCACGATTTCCATCACGGGAGGGATATACTTGTGGGCGGATAGCACCGAGAAATTTTTCGGCGGTCTGGAGAGGATCACGGCCGCCGTGGCCACCGCGGTGGTCTCGAAGCCGGTGGCGAAGAAGACCACCTCTCGATCGGTTTCCCGGGCGATCTGAAGGGCCTCCCACGGGCTGTAGATCACCCGCACGTCCGCGCCCTCCGCTTTGGCCTCCGCCAGCGATTTGAGGGTCCCCGGGACCCGGAACATATCCCCGAAGGTGGCGATGATCACGCCCTGTTCGGCCAGATAAACCGCCTCATCCACTTCGGGCATGTCGGTCACGCATACCGGGCATCCCGGCCCCATAATGACCTGGAGGTTCGGTGGCAGGAGGCTCCGCAGCCCGAAACGGGCGATGCTCTGCTCATGGGTGCCGCAGACGTGCATCACGGAGATCGGCCGCTGGAGGTCTGCGCAGAGCCGCTCCAGGGCGCGCCGGAAGGCCTGCACCCGCTCCGGATCCCGGAACTCCAGACGCTCCGAAGGCTTGGGGGTTCGCGCCGGGATCATGGGGCCTCCTCCGGGGAGCGGATCTCACTCTGCACCTCCGCGGCCATCAGATCCTCTTCCGCTGCCCGCAGAAGGGCTTCGTAGAAAGCCAGGGTTTCCTCAACTTCCTCGGGAGGAATGCGCCGGATGGCGAAGCCCACGTGGACCAGCACGTAATCCCCCGGGGCCACCGGCTCGTCGACCGTGTGGAGCATCACCGGCTTGCGGACCCCCCAGAAGTCCACCAGCGCGGTCATGTCGTTCACTTCCACCACTTTCCCTGGGACGCCGAGACACATGTAGGGCCTCCTGTTGAACGATGGTCGTAGGGGCGAGGCATGCCTCGCCCCTACGTAAGATGAGCGGCGGCGACCATGATCTGGCCCAGGCTGATCCCCCCATCGTTGGGGGGGATCTGGCGGTGGATCAGGACGGTGAAGCCCGCTTCCCGCAGGGACCGGGCGGCCCGCTCGGTCAGCAGGCGGTTCTGGAAGCAACCGCCGCTGAGGGCAACCTGGCTTTCCCCGATCTCCCGCGCCACCCGAACGATGGCCTGAACCAGGGCGTTGTGGAAACGGGCCGCGATCTTCTCCCGCGCGACGCCACGGCGCAGATCCTCCAGGATCGCCCTCAGGAGAGGCTCCCAATCCAGAACCCAGGCAGGCCCTTCCGCCCTCGGATTTCCGCAGAGGGGGAATGGGTAAGCGTATGTCTCCGACGGATCAGCGGCGAACTCCAGGGCCATGGCCGCCTGGCCCTCAAAGGTGATCTCCTGGCGGAGATCCAGGAGCGCTGCGACCGCGTCGAACAGCCGGCCCATGCTGGAGGTGAGCGGCGCGTTCACCCCCCGCGCGACCATGCGAGCCAGCGCCTGCCGCTCGATGGGCCGCAGGGCCCGTATGGGGGCCAGGTGTTCCCATTCGATGATCGTGTGGCCCTCCAGCTCCCATAGCAGCGCGAACGCCACACGGGATGGCGCGTGGACGGCCGCGTCCCCTCCCGGCAGGCGAGACGGCCGAAGGGTGGCCACCCGCTGGAACCCACTGGCATCCCCCAGCAGGAACTCGCCACCCCAGATCGTCCCATCCAGGCCGTAACCCGTGCCGTCCCAGGTGACCCCCAGCGCAGGCCCTTCCACGTGATGATCCGTCAGGCACGCGACCAGGTGGGCGTGGTGATGCTGGACCGGGATCAGGGGGAGGGGCGTTCGCGCGCTCAGCGGCTGGGGAAGATCCCCGGCCGCCGCCCGCTGGGCCCAGATGGTGGAGGCGTAATCCGGATGCAGGTCGTGGGCGATGGCCACCGGCTCCGCCTCGTATAGCCGGAGGAAATCCATGATCACGCGCTCGAAGGCGGCCAGCGCCTCCGCCGTATCCAGATCCCCGATGTGCTGGCTCAGGAAGACCTGGCGCCCGACGCTGAGGGCGATGGTGTTCTTCAGGTGGCCCCCCAC